>JAPOQA010000070.1 GCA_026710945.1 Chloroflexota bacterium | reverse complement strand
CGACATACTCATGTTCAGTTCGTGAGCTGGTGCCAGGGGAAAAACCGTATCCACAAGGGTATTGAGTGGGTCTAACTTCCATGGCATGGACACTGCATACAACGAAAACTCCCATATTCGATGGTGTAACCTATCAACCCGAACACCTGTTACCCATCAACCCGGTCTATACATCCCAGGGAGAGGGAGTGCCCCTGCTTGAAAGTGGGGTTATGCAAGGGTCTCCCCAGGGAGAGGGAGCAATACCCGCCTCTGGAGGAGAGATGATACGCGTTCCCGCGTAGGGAATGCCAAGCGTCCCCCTTCGCTTTTAGTGCGACAACACTGGGGCTTGTCCCGCGCTCTTTTGCCGACCCTGTGACGACGCTATCGAATCGGCCGACTATGTTCGCTCTTGAAGTCTGCTCGTGAGGATTAATAGCACGACTTCCTCTGTAGCGAGTGAACAGCCGCAGACCCGTGTCACTCAATCACTGCAACTGACTTTCGTCTTGGCCGCTCGCGCTTCCCATTGAGCATCGTGCCAATGGGCGTGTAGCGCACGCCAAGCTGATACGTGGCGAGCAAAACTGCGGTCACAGTGACGCAGATCAGCACAAACTTCAGATGCGGGCTTATGGGCCAATCCAGTACGATGCGCTGGGCAAAGACGATGAGCGGCAGGTGCCACAAATAGAGCCAGTAGGATGAATCCGACGCGTAGCGCACCCAGGGCCGTTCCCGCGAGGCAATCAAGCGAAAGAGGCCGATCAATCCGAAGCACATCAGCCACGCATACACAACCTGGAACACGGTCGAGACCGGCAATACCCACGCAACTTTCTCTTCAGGAAACAGCAGGACAAAGGCGACCGGGAATACCAATAAGAGCGCCGGCAGCAGCCCCAGCACCCACCAGCGGCGCATTATGAAGCGACGCCGGTAGAAGAACGCGCCGAAAAAGAAGAAGCAGGCGTAGTAGCCCACTACAAGCGGATGTGGGACCAGTCCGCCTGGCGTATCGGGGCCGACAATCGGCTCATGCATGAAGAACTGCGGCGCCAGCGCAAGGGGGATCAACAACCACCAGAGCACGGGGTGGGAAAACTGCACGCCCAACCGCGCGAGCACAAGAAAGGCGGCGCCCAGCCAGAGGAGTATCCAGAGAAACCACAGGTGGTGAAAGCCGTACACCCAGTAGAACGGCCAAAAGCCAAAACTAAACTCGCTCCCTATGAAGGCCCATGAGTTCACCGGAATCACAGTGATGCAACACAATGCAAGAGGGAGTGCGATGCGCTTCCCACGATGCAACGCGAGTTGGCGTAGTCCGCGCCGCTCCCAAAGCATCGCGGTAAAGAACCCGCTCAACAGAAAGAAGACCGGCATGCGAAAGCCGTGAATCACGTTGAGACCAATCCAGTATACAAGTGCGGGTGGATCGGAATGCTGGATCGGCCAAGCATCGGGGATGAGAAAGAGGAACGCGTGCAAAACTATGCCCAGAAGCATGGCCCCGGCGCGCAGGGCGTCAAGTTCGTGGAAGCGCAGACTCGCAGGCATTGGGGCAGGAGGGGTACTCTTGATTTCAGGCGCGCCCGCCACAACCCCCGCTTGCTGCGTGGAGTCGCTGCCTTCTGGAGACGTCAGTTGCGGCATGGCACAACAACTGTCGCGAGAACAAGCCATTCAACGTGGAGAATTCGGTGACGTTGGGCCAGGAACGAGGCTCTCGGCATTTATCCTCTAGTCTCACTCACTCGCGTTTAGCCCCAATAGCCGCGCTCCGTTATCCCAGAGTAATGCATGGCGTTCCTCTCTGCTCAGGTGCGCCTCTTCCATGTGCTTGAGGGCTCGTCGCTGCGGCATAAGCGGGAAGTCACTCCCAAATAGCACCCGTGAACCCACCAGTTGCGATCCAATCCGATATATCTGCGGGGAATAGAGGTAGGGCGTGGCTGCGGTGTCATAGTACGAGTTGACCGCTAGCGATCCAATCTCCGGCATTAGTTCATAGAATGCCAAGCCCCCTCCCCAGTGGGCGAGGACTATGGAAACCTCTTGCGCCACTGTCAAGAAGCGGGCAAGCTTCTCCGGCGTGGCTTCACCTTTACCGGGATAGCTATGCCCCACTGGCTCACTGGCATGCAAGAGCATAACCATGCCGTGGACTTGGCACGCCTCGATGACGGGTCGCATCGTACGCTCATCGGTTATGTCAATTCCCTGTCCGTCGGCGTTGAGCTCGCCGACCCCGCGGAAGCCCAGCGCCGCGCAACGCGCGATTTCCTGGGCAGCGCCCGGATCGCCCGGCACGACCGCACAGAAAGGCACAATCTGGCGATACGGCCTGAGAGCTTCTAGAATAGAGTCGTTCGTTTCGCGGCAGAGTCCTGGGTCGCGCCAGCCGAAATTGAGTGCCACTGCCGCGGCAATGCTGTCCCGGTCCATTGCCTGCGCGAGGTCGTCGGCGGTTGCCAGCCGGCTCTGCGGGGCCGCATAGAGGGATTCAAACCAAGGCTCGCCGGCAAAATAATGCTCGCGCGCCTGTACAATTTCTGCGGGAAAGACATGAGTGTGAAAGTCAAGAACGCGCTCGCCGTCTATTTGCACATTCCCTTCTGCCGTGTGCGGTGTCCGTACTGCGATTTTAACACGTATTCCGGCATGCAGTCGCTCGTTCCGGCGTACGTGGAGGCACTATGCCGCGTCATTGCGCGCGAAGGTGCGGCCAGCGGACTTCAGGCCGCGCGCACCGTCTACTTTGGTGGCGGCACGCCCTCGCTGCTAGAACCCCAGCACGTTGCCCGAATTCTCAAAGCAGTAGATGCCGTCTTGCCGCTAACGGCCGATTGCGAGATTACGCTCGAAGCCAATCCGGTAACGGCGGATGCCGAGCGCTTTGCCGGATTTCGCGCCGCCGGGGTCAATCGCCTTTCGTTCGGCGTACAGAGTTTGAACGACCGTCTGCTGAAGGTGCTCGGTCGCGACCATAGTGCCGAGCAAGCGAAACGCGGCCTACTCATTGCACGACAAGCCGGCTTTGAGAACGTCAGCCTCGATCTGATGTACGCCGTGCCGAATCAATCGCTCGCCGACTGGCAACACGACGTTGAACAAGCCCTTGCGCTTGCGCCGGAGCACCTGTCGCTCTACTGCCTCACCGTGGAACCCACCACGCCCTATGCACGCTGGGTAGCCAACGGCCGGATCAAACTCCCTGCCGATGACATTGCCGCTGACATGTACGCCTCTGCGCGCGAGCGCTTGGCGGGCGCCGGCTACGAACACTACGAAATTTCCAACTGGGCCTTGCCGGACAAGGCAGGCGAGCACAACTCAATCTACTGGCGCTATGAACCGTACTTGGGCCTCGGGGCCGGTGCGCACGGCTACCTTGACAGCGTGCGTACCGAAGAGATTCGTGCGCCGCGTACGTACATTGAACGTGCGTTCAGTGGAGAATCGACTGTGCTGCATCAAGAAGACATCTCGCAAGCCACCGCTATGGAAGAGACCGTCTTCCTCAACTTGCGTCTGTTGCAGCGGGGCATCCTGCGTCAAGAGTTCGCAGCTCGCTTTGGCGTCGATCCCGTCATTCTTTTTGGAGAAGTAGTGGAGGACTTGACCCGCGCCAACCTGATTTGCGTCGACAAGAACAGTATTCGTCTCACTTCAAACGGCTATTTTCTTGCAAATGAAGTCTGTGTAAGGCTCATGACCGCGCTGGAGTCTGGGATGACAACTCCTGTGTCTGTTTCATCCCGCTGAGCGTCAACGCAAGTGCTGCAGGCGTAGCCTACTGGACTGCAGTTGGTCCAGCTCTGGAGGTGCACTCTCAATGCCCCAACTCGCCAGGAGGTCTTTGGTCAGGAGACAGTAGCCTGCCTGGGATCGCGAGGGGAAGGCGCGCTCCCTGCGGGCGGATTCCCGGCGACCTTCTTCTTCTCAAAGTGCTGGACCACCAGCAGTCCGATTGTCGCAACGATCACTATGACGATCGCACCGTGAACGAATCGGATCGCGCCCGGAGGAAACGTGTCCCACAGTGCCCCTACGGCTATCGTGAAACCGAAGACTCCAAGGATGACGTACGCGACGAGCATACTGGTCTGCGATCCCTTAGATCGAGCTTGAGCCATGAAGAACGCTATGATGGCGTACACGATAGCGCAAGAGACTGCGGTCAAACCGGCCCGCAAGAAGTGCTCCCACATCTCTATACCAGGCACGTCCCTGGCCCCCCACCAGAGCGCGTCCAGAATCTCCACAGCGACTAGAGCGATGAGGACGTAAACGACCCGACGCACTGCCTGATAGATTCGGGCCGGGCCGATGACGACAAGGGACAAATAGCCGCCATACATCCCACAGATTCCAACGCCGACCAATGAAAACATTGCCCGCCGCAGCTCGTTGGGGCCGCCCGCGAAGTCGGTCCATACCTGCCAAATCATGATGGACAACCCCACACATAAGAAGGCCGCCCATAGCACCGGCAGGAATGACAGAGCCTGCCACAGTGCGCCTGCCCGGTCACGGTAGCTGAGGGCGAGATAGGCATTGGCAACCACACTGAGCATGATGCCTATTATGATCAACATGGTGAAAAACAGGTCTTCGAGGTTCAAGAACGAGAGATCGAACCGGAGCGAAATCAGTCCGAGGACTGCCCACGCGAGGATGCCCGCAGCGGCAATCCAAATGAAAAGCGGCGTGACAACTGCCAAGAAACCGCCGGAAGGGTCTATACGCAGGAAACGCTTGTATCCGCCCAGCGACTTGCCTGGGGCCACCGCAGCATCCCGCACGCGCGGCTGGGTACCGGCTGCTTCCACCGTCTCGGAAGTATCGTCGCTTGGGGGCTGCGTGGCGGCCTCTCTTGGCGCCACCGGGGCACTATCCTTACGCGTCTGGCTCGCTGCGCCGCTCACCGCCGCCATACTTGGATCCTCACGCGGTGGCCTTCCGGTCTGGCTGGGCGTCACCTGGGCATCTTCGCCGCGCGGTTGCCGCGTAGGCTCGGCTTCCGCCGCCCGAGCCTCATGCGGTTGCGTCGGCGCGCCGCATTGCCCACAGAATTTGGCGCCTTCACTCAACGCGCTGCCACAGTTTGTGCAGAATTTACCAATGCGTTCCATGCGGCCACCTTCTTGCCTACTATCCGGCCCAGAGCCTATTTGCCATCTGCAACAAATGGCTTGTAGTGCTGACATCCAGTAGTATAAGACATACCGTGCGGCTTTGTGAATGGCTGGCTTTGTGCAACCCTCTCTGCGCAGCACCGCTAACCCTAAGAATCTACTCGAATGCGAGAAGCGGTGCACATTGAAATGGTCGCCAGTGTTGACATTGCAGGCTCTACACGCCGCTGACTTTGGAGGCAGTTGCCATGCTCCGCTATGTGTTGGGTTTCATACTTACGGTCGTCATCGTCACCGCAGGCGTCGTCGCGGTTGTCGTCTTGTACGACCTGGAGTCACCCGCATCACGCCCCGTGGACTCTCCTGACACTGCGAATCGCGGCGCCGACTCTACACCATCGAATCCCCGGCCGGCGGAGGCGTCCCGATCCGCTAGCCCAACCCCAGCGCCGACAGTCGAGCCGCTACCTACGCTGCCGCCTGTGCCGAAAGCCACGCCTTATCCTGCCGGCGACCCCGAGCTCTACGGTGCGATCTGGCGGAGTACCAGCGATGCGGAGAGATTGCAGGCTCTCGTCGATGAAGGCAGAGAAGTGAACGTCAGTAACGAACAGGGTGATCCGTACCTATCCACCGCGATCTGGCGGGCCTCCCCAGAGAAATTAAAGATTCTCGTGGACGCCGGTGCAGATGTCAATGCGCGCGATAGCAATAATGATCCAATGATTTACACCGCGATTTGGCGTAAAAGAGACGAAGCACTGCGCATTCTGGTCGACGCCGGTGCAGATATAAACGCGCGCGACCACAACAACAATCCGATGCTGTACGCTGCGATTCAATGGGACAATATCGAAGCGCTACGCATACTCGTCGCTGCCGGCGCGGACGTAAATGCCAGATTGGCCGATGGCCGTTCTCTCCTGGCGGCGGCGAGTTTTCAGGGCACGCCTGAATCCGTACAGATCCTGGTTGGCGCAGGCGCCAAGGAATAGGAGAATTCGGGAGCCACGAATCGCCGAGAGGGAGTACCAGAAACGGCTTCGAACATACAGAGGGTGGGCTCCGGGGAGATCAGTGTATGGTCAACCGAAGTCCTGGGGGCGGAAGTGCTGCCAACCTAACGGCTGAGCAATCCCCATTTGACACCCACCGGCGGACCTTGGCCCCATCTTTCTCCAATTCGTAGCTTCCTGGGCTAAGATCAAAGTCGCGCCCAACCCTTCTTGCCGATCATCCGGTTTTCTTCTCCCCGATATGTACGGTTCAAAGGGAGAGACATGAGATGAAAGCAACTCGTGAAATGAGCATCCACGCAAGCAATTTGCCTTCAGTTTGTATGCCCTCTACCGGCTCCAAAGCCCACCGCAGCGAGTTTGTTCAGATTCCTTCAGATTGTTACTATGGCCTGCAGAGACGCGCCAACCAGCGCTGATCAGAGTTTTCGAGGAGAGGTTCACACTCGTGCGTACAGACTATGACAGGGCTGTGCCCTTTGACTTTGACGGGTTGTCTATCCGGGAACTCACTCCTCGCAGCCTACAATCAGCCTCAATTGCCACCATCGACGTTCCTCCCGGTGCCCGGCATCGCACGGCACGCTCGAGCAGCAGTGAAAAGCTCTACGTTTGTCTCGAAGGCCCGCTTTCATTCGTCGTCCGGGACCGAGAGATTGAGCTAGGTACTCTGGATGTCTTACACATCCCCATGAACGAGTGGTTCAGCTATTACAACGAAAGTGGAAATCCTGCGAGACTCCTGCTCATCCACGTCCCGCCCTTCGACTTAGACAGCGAGGAGTTCTTGGAAATACAGGACAATGGCACGTAGTGGAAATTAAGGAGGAGTGTAGCGGAAGCAACTCTGCCAAGTAGAGATAAGCACAGTCCATGTGTATTGCAACGACAAACTAGAAGGAGAAACCAATGGCCGTATTCTTGCACACACGCGTACGCGTGAGCGACCTGGATAACTCGATCAATTTCTACTGCGAACACCTCGGCTTCAAGGTGATCAGCCGGAGCGAGCGCTCACCGGACGGCAACCAAATTGCCCATCTCGAGCTGCCCGGTAACCTGCATACTCTGGAGCTTACATACTCTGACGACTACGACCTCAACGTCCCCGAGGACCTCATGCACTTCGCCATCGGCGTGCCCGACCTGATTGCATTCTGCGCCGAGCTAGAAGGTAAAGGCATTGAGATTTGGCCTGACGGCTGGCGGGAAACGTTCGCCGAGGGTAGAAAGATGGGGTTCATCGACGATCCCGACGGGTACGAAATAGAGTTACTCGAACGGAACGACGCGTGAACCGGCTGATTCTCCCTCGCTTTGCCAGCAAAACTTGGTTGCCAAATGCTGCAATTATGTAGAGGTGCGGTGCTCCCAAGCATGCTCTTGGCGCACCGCGAGCGTGCGGCGAACTGCGTTGAATCGCGAGGTGCGCATTCCCTTCGCGCTGCAGAAACTCAGGTACGGCTGGCATGCCACCCGGTCTCTGGGTTGAGGTCTCCTGCCCGCGCCGGATGCGACTCGCGCACCTGACACACGCACGACACCAAACCGTCTTGAACTCGCTCGAGGCTCTAGAGCAACATGTCCGGCGCGGCCTCGGCATACCAGTTCTGATCGGCAAAGTGGCGGGTCTCCTCCAAGCCGGTTGCCGTCGCCAATATGGCCTCCATCGTATGTCCTGAGACGGGATGTTCTAGGTGCGGGGCGATTTCCGTGAGCGGGCAGAGAGTAAATCCCCGCTCAGTTAGGCGCGGGTGTGGAATCGTGAGGGCTGCGGAAGCAATCTTCAGTTCGCCATAGAACAGGATGTCTACATCCAACGTGCGCGGCGCATTCGGAAAGGACCGCACGCGCCCGAGTGCTACTTCTGTTTCCAATGCCAACTTGAGCAGCGCTTCAGCGCTCAGTTCCGTATCTCCCTCAAGCACGGCGTTGAGAAACCACGGCTGCTCGGCGTGGCCGACCGGTTCGGTTTCGTAGACTGAGGAAACCTGCGTAAGCATGACTCTTGCGTGTAGCCGCTGCGCGGCGCCGCGCAAGTTCGCGAGTCTGTCGCCGCGATTGCTCCCAAGACCTAAGTAAACAACCGGCATAGCCTGTTCCCCAGTTCCTTGCGGTCATCGACGCTAGCACTGCCGCCACCAATGGGCAATTGACCACATCTCATGGGCGGCGATGGCAAAGGCAGATGTCTTGCGCCTTCAACAAGACTCTAAGTCAAATGCCGCAGGACGTGCCCGGAGCTTCCCGGTTCATCCGCCGATTGCGATTGCTCACCCCTGCAGCTAACGCCTGAGAC
This sequence comes from Chloroflexota bacterium, assembly GCA_026710945.1. Lineage (NCBI taxonomy): Bacteria > Bacillati > Chloroflexota > Chloroflexota bacterium. Next base: position 58,401 of record JAPOQA010000070.1, on the reverse strand, counting down.
CAAGTGGCGGTCACGTTCCCCGCAACCCAAATCGCCTGCAGACCGTGTATTCGGCTCCTTGCGGCTTCAACTCGCTTTTCATTAGCAAGACTTCTGCTACCTGAAAGGGGATCGGTGGCATTTCGCGCTGCGTCGCCGCCCAATTCTCAAGCGATTCCTGCTCCCACTGAGCGACACCGTCACGCACACGCGCAAGCGTGCTGTGGGGAGAGAACGACCGTACTTCTCGTGCGAATCCTTCACTTTCCAGCAGGCGCTCCGTTCTATCATGCAACCGCTGCAACCGCCCGTCCGTATCTGCCACCGTTGCCCAGACCATCTGCGGCCTTCTGCCTCGGCGCACAACCTTTACACCCGTGATGGCAAGTTCCAGCGGAGGCACGCTCGCAACGACCCGCTCCATTGTGGCCTCAATTGTGCTTCTCTGTGCCGCAGGTGTTTCACCAAAGAACTTGAGCGTGATGTGCACATTCTCAATCGGCACCCAGCGTACTCTGTCAGCGTGCTTGGCCACTAATCGCACTCTCTCTGCCATGCAATTTCGGGCGCTACCGGGCAGGGCAATGGCCAGAAACAGTCTCTCTGTATCCACTAGGCTACGCAACTCTTACTCCAGATTGAGGCAGGCTACCCACACGGCTGCCGTCATTAACTCGCGTCCTGATCGCCGTCTTCGAGGTAACGGGTTGTCCTCTGAAGAGCACGAGAAATGAAGTTGACACCTAGCCGCACATTCAATGCCCAAAGCAATCCCTTGTCACGTGCCGCACGACAAAAGTATAATCGCTGTGAAATAGGGTTGCCTAATGCGGGCAAGACTTGTCCGTGGTGATGTCTCGTTTCTTGGGCAGTCTAGCTGGTATGCGTCCCTCATGTTAAACGATGGACGCGGATCTTACCCTACCACTGTTGGGCAACGACCCTTTCACTGCTTCTTTGAGAACTGCATAGAATTGCTCTGCACGCTAGGTCAACCACATGAAGGTACGTAAAGGGGTCTTTCTGGTTGCCGGACTGGGCACCCGCACACTCCCCGCGGCAAAATCAGTCCCGAAAGTTATGCTACCGCTTGCCGACAAGCCGGCAATCCAGTACGTGGTTGAAGAGGCCGTGGCAGCAGGCATCGAGCAAGTCATTCTTGTCACGGCTACCGGCAATCAAGCTGTCGAGGACTACTTCGATACCGCCTACCGTCTTGAAGAGAGTCTTGCCGCGAGAGGCAAGCGCACGGAACTGGCGGAGTTGCAAGCGCTCAAGGAAATGGCAACGGTCATTGGCGTACGCCAGCATGCGCCGCTCGGCACCGGCGACGCCGTACGCACGGCCCGCAGCGTCGTCGGCGATGAACCCTTCGCGGTTTTTCTCCCGGATGACGTTATTGACGGCAATCCTCCTGCCATCAAGCAGCTCATCGACGCGCATGAAACCTACGGAGGAGAAGTCGTTGCCGTGATGCCTGTGCCGCATGCCCACGTCGACCGGTACGGCATCGTGGAAGGCACACACGTTGCGGCAGGCATTCAGCGGCTGCACCGTCTCATCGAGAAGCCGCCGGCAGACGAAGCGCCGTCTAACCTGGCCATTGTCGGTCGCTACGTCTTTACGCCGGCAATATTCGATTTCATCGACCGAATCCCCGTTGGCTCCGGTGGCGAAGTTCAGATCACGGACGCTATAAACTCCCTTGCCCAAGCAGGTTCTGTCTACTCGTGCGAGTTTACGGGCAAGCGCTACGACATGGGCGACAAAGTAGGCTACTTGAGCGCCTCTATCGACCTTGCCCTCAAGCGGCCTGACCTTAGGCCCGGGCTGCTCGCCTATCTGCGCAGTCTCGATCTCGACCATCTGGACACCGCAACGTGAGCCCTGGGATTGCGCGCGCTCAGTTGCTTGCGGAGCTTACCTCTCGCCGTGAACGCGTCTATGGCTACCTTCAAACAGGAATTGACCCTAACGCTCTGCGTTCGCTCCACCTCGGCGAGGCAGTGGCCAGCTACCTGCAACAGCCGGGCAAAGGGCTGCGGTCAAGCATCCTCCTCTTGTGCTGCGGCGCCACCGGCGGCGCAGAAGAACGCGCAGTTCCCGCCGCCGCCGCAGTAGAACTCTTCCACATCTGGACGCTAGTGCATGACGACATTATCGACCAGGACGACCTGCGCCGAGGCAGACCGACGGTTCATGCAGACTTTGCGGAACGAGCCAAGCAAGAGCTGCACTTGACCGGTGCTGACGCCGCCCACTATGGACGTACGCAAGCCTTGCTGGCCGGCGACCTGCAGCAAGGTTGGTCCGCTATGCTGCTCACGAAATCCACAACAGAGCGAGGCGTAGATGCAACTCTTGTCCTTAATCTCATTGCTGAGCTCTTCGGCTCGGTAGAGGCGCGTCTCGTAGACGGCGAGGCGCTCGACGTGCAGTTCAGCTTACAAGATATCACGGAGATTACTGAGGCAGAAGTTCTTGACATGATGCAAAAGAAGACCGGCGTTCTCTACGCGTTTGCTGCCACCGCCGGAGCTTGTATCGGCCTGAACGCCTGGCGGCCGGAAGACTCTACGGTCTCAGCGCTGACAGCCTTTGCCACCAACTGTGGCATCGCCTTTCAACTGCAGGACGACGTGCTTGGCGTAGTCGGGGATTCCGCTGCCACAGGCAAGCCGGTCGGCGCGGACATTAGAGAAGGTAAACGGACACTCATCGTGAAAGAGGCACTGCGCAATGCTTCTGCCGCACAGCACAAACAGATACTCAATACCCTCGGCAACCGCACAGCCAGCAACGAGCAGGTCCAAGTCGTGACGCGACTGCTGCTGGATTTGGGTGGCGTTGCCCACGCGCATGCGCTCGCCCAAGCCTACATTGACCGGGCACACAGCAACCTCGCGCCCATACCGCAGCAGCCCCATCGCCAACTCCTGCACGCGATTGCCGACTTCGTCCTGGAGCGCGATTCCTAGCTCGTTTCTCGTTTGCATTCACTAGTGTAGTAGCGTACTCTAGCGCCAAGTAGACCACAGGGACTTAGCGCCCAGAGTGTGACAGTTCAGACTGCCGGTAAGGCTCAAGAGACTGGGCTTTCATCGCTCCAAGGGAGCCGAAAACAGGCCCATTTTCACTAGACGGTGGCAAGACCACTACCGTGCGGTAGTGCGTAGCAGACGAGGCGCCGGTCCGGGCACACAGTTTACCAAAGGAGAAGGCAGCATGGCAGACGTTATGGGAGTTGGCTTGATTGGCCCCGGGTGGGTAGCCAGCGAGCACATTCGCGCTTTCAATAAGAACCCGCATACGCGAATGGTGGCAGTTTGCAGCCGGGACAAGGCCCGCGCGCAGGCGGCGATTGACGAGTTTGGGCTTGACGCCAAGCCCTATACCGACTACGAAAAGATGCTCGCCGATCCCAACGTTGACATAGTTTCCATCTGCACGCCCAACTTCGCCCACGCTGAACAGGGCGCCCTGGCAGCGGAAGCAAATAAGCATCTCGTCATCGAGAAACCCATCGCAATCTCAGCGGAGCAACTAGAGCGTTTGGTAACGGCGGTAAGGAAAGCCGGCGTCAAGAGCGTCGTGAGCTTTGTGCTGCGCTGGAACCCGTTAGTCCAAACGCTGCACCACCGGCGGGAAGCAGGCGACTTTGGGCACCTCATCTATGCTGAAGCAGACTATATGCACGAAGTGGGCTACTTGCGTCCACCCGGCCACTGGGGCCGCTATAAGAAGAACGTGGGCAGCGCAATGCTCTCCGGCGGCAGCCACGCGATGGACTGCATCCGCTGGTTGACCGGCAAGAACGTGGAATCGGTGTCTGCCTATGCCACACCGGTGCGCTTGGAGGAAAAGGGCTTCGACTTTCCGCTCACCACAGCGGCAGTGCTGCAGATGGAGGATGGCGTCGTCGGCCGTGTAACCGCCACCATGGAGGCCCACATGCCCTACGTCTTCCACATGTCTTTGCAAGGCGATCAGGGCACGGCACGAAACAATCTCTTTTATTCCTCTGCCTTTCCCGGCACCACCGGATTCATGGAAATTCCAACTGTACCGCCGGATTCAGGGGACGTGGCCCATCATCCGTTCCAGGGGGAGATCGATCACATAGTTGATTGCATTCTGAACGATGAGGACTCTTTCGCCGACATCTTCGACTCGGTAAATACACATGAAGCGTGTTTTGCCGCCGATATTTCGGCCGCGGAAGGACGCCCCGTCGCGTTGCCCCTTGTCGGTTGAGTCGAAGAGCGTGTTTGTGGTGTCACAGGATTTCGCAGGCTGAAGTTTCCGAACTTGCAGAAGCCGTTCGTGGTGATTGCTGCGCGCAGCACCGTTTGAACCATGAACGGCCCTTCCACAAGCTCAGAGCTTGCCCCGTACGCGATACTTCGTATCGCACGATACAGCGTATCGGACGATACGGGGGCGAATGGAAAACGTAGCCCTACGCCCCATTGCAACACCCACTAAGCGAGGTGAAGCGCAACCATGCCAATCGTCGAATCTCACGTTCACATCTGGACCCAGGACAAGAAGTATCCCTTCTCTCCCACATTGCCGGATGTGCCTGTGCCGACGACGTCTGCCACTGCCGAATTGCTGCTGGAAGAAACGGGCCAAGCAGGCGTCGATCACGTTGTTCTCGTCCAGCCGAGCACATACGGCTGGGATAACCGCTACCTTGCAGATAGCATAGACCGCTATCCTCAGCAGCTTGCCGGGGTCTGCCTAGTAGATCCCTTGGACGACAAAGCGCCGGAGCAGCTTGAGTACTGGGTCACGGAACGCAATTTTCACGGCGTGCGGCTCCACGCGGTTCGACCCGACAGCGCCAGTTGGTTCACGACCGCACAAACCGACCGCATCTGGCGAAAAGCTGCAGACCTTGGCATCCCAATCTGCTTACTCTTGGACTTAGAGCATGCCCCAATGGTTGAAGTGATGCTGCAGCGCTTTCCTCAGGTAGATGTCGTTCTCGACCACATGGGTCGCATTGATGTTTCGGAACAACCGCCATATCCCGTTTTCACTCGCTTTCTTGCGCTCGCGGACTTCCCCCGCACGTATGCCAAAGTCTCGGGCATGCTGCACTATAGCGCCGAGGCGTATCCTTTCGCGGATACCCATCCCTTCTTCCGCAAGGCAAGAGACGCGTGGGGGCCGCAACGCCTCATGTGGGGCACTGACTGGCCGATGTTGCTTGACAAAGCCGGATACCTACCCCGCTTGACCGCAGTCCGCGATGAAATGCCGTTCTTTAGCGAAGCTGATCTCGAATGGGTTCTCGGCGGGACTGCTCTGAGACTCTGGGGCTTCGCCACGTAAGGGTTCAGAGAAGCCGAACAACGCCTGTTGCAGGCTCAGACGTGAGTCATTGGGGCTGCAAGGCGTATGTCAAATAGACCTTACATGTGTTCGGTCGTTCGACCGTTTCGGCACTTCTTACTCACAGGGGTCCGCTATTTCCCAGCGCTTTCAATGGTTGAAGCGTAGATTGCTATGGCTTTCAGTTTGTCTCCCCACAACGACGAGCTTCTCAGTTTCTCCTGCAATGCCGTTCTCGTGAGCGTAGACCCACCAAGGCTTCCAACCCATTCTCCAGCGCAGATCTCTCAGTCTTAGACTGTCATTTTGCAGTGATCGACGGGGTAGTGTATTATTGACACAGACAGTTTGCTCAATCCAGCCGAGCGGGATCAACGACGAATGCCCGTGCATCTTAAACTCGGCAGACTGGCTACCTCTCTAGTTTTAGGTATCACCCTCAGTCTGCTTTCCTCTACTCTGCCTCTCTACGCTGCTGATTCTATGGATCATGCAATCAGCGGCGGGCACTTCTATCGGCAAGCCAACGGATTCGGTGGCCAAGGCGACCGGGGATTCCTGATCTGGGATGAGCCTGGTGGCCCTGCATTCTACAGTGTGTTCCGCCAGCTTGGCGGCGTGAGAACGCTTGGCTATCCGGCCTCGCGGCGGTTTGAAGAAGACGGCTTCATCTATCTGGTAACCCAGGGCGCGCTGCTTCAGTATGACCCCAAGCTGCGTCAGGTGCTCCTTGCCAACACCTTCGAAATCCTCGAGAGAGCCGGCTTGAATGACCTCCTCTATGCCCGCGGTATCCCCATGTCTATTGTCGATGACGGCTCAAACGGGGACTTTGCAAAAGCGAAGCAGACGCGTCTCAGTTGGCTGACAAACGACGCCATCAAACAACATTATTTGAGCGTGGGCGGCGAGGAAAGGGCAATCAATCTCTTCGGTCTTCCCATGTCAAAGCCACAAGCGTTTGGTCCGTTCGTTACCCAGCGCTTCCAACGCATCACGCTCCAGTACTGGATAGAGGACATTCCCGGTGTTGCGACAAGAGGTGACGTAAAGACGATTCTCGGTGGAGACCTCTTGAAGGAGTTCGACCTGCTGCCGCTTGAAGCAAAGCTGCCGCACATGAGCTACGAACGTCCCTCTCCAATCAATGTCAGCACATTGCAGGAAGAGAAGCGTTTCGCAAACATCATTGCCGAAGGCAACTCAGAATTCACTGGTTCCTCCCGATCGCGCGTACACAACATTGTTTTGGCTGCGTCGAGGATTCATGGCAACGTCATCCAGCCCGGTGAGACCTTTTCCTTCCTGAAGGCACTTGGTCCTATTACCCTTAGCGCCGGGTATCACACCGGTCTCTTGATCTGGGGAGATCAAACCATTTGGGGTGTTGGCGGCGGCGTCTGTCAGGTGTCAACTACGGTGTTCCGCGCTGCCTTCTGGGCCGGCTTGCCAATTACGGAACGAAACCAGCACTCGTATCGTGTGAGCTATTACGAGCTAGACGGCAGCCCTCCCGGCTTCGATGCCTCAGTCTACAATCCGGGCCTGGACCTCAAATTCGTCAACGACTCCGAGCATCCCATTCTGATACAGGCGCACGTTGACCCACATGACATGGAACTTACAATCACGTTGCGCGGCAGGGAGCTCAACCGCACTGTAGAGATGCTGCCGGTCATCGAGACGAACGTCGAGGCTCCGGGGCCGCCGCTGCCGGACACGCCGGATCCCAGTCTTCCATGGGGCGTACGCCTGCAAGTCGAGTGGGCCGTAGAGGGCGTAGATACTGTGATTCAAAGGCAGGTGGTGCAAGGAGAGGATACTCGTACTGATGAGTTCCGCAGCGAGTTCACTCCCTGGCGGGAACGCTGGGTAGTGGGTAGGGCGAGATAACGAGATTGGAATAAGCAACGACAGTCGGCGGTGTAATCCCTTATCGAAACAGCCTGAGCCCAATCCTCCAGCCAGCCTAGACGCGGAACAGGCGATCCGCTCACTGGCGACCGTGAAAGCAAGAGACCTGCCTCAGAATGCTGAACAATCTGAGGCAGGTCTGTTTCATTTAAGACAGAGGATTTTGTAACGCAGAATCAAGAACGTCCACCGCCGCCACTAGCTATTCATCACACGCTGCTCAAACTCGGTGACGACTGCCAGCAAGTGGTCATCGAGCCGTTGCAAGACTTCCTCGCGTATGTCCGGCGGCACGCCGCCAAAATAGGGTTCCGCAATGGACCCGGCAATACAGGCCAGGGTGTCCGCATCGCCGCCAAGTGAAATGGCGTTGCGGATAGTATCTTCGAAGTCCTCTGCTTCCAAGAAAGCCGTAATCGCCTGCGGCACTGTTCCCTGGCACGATTCGTCAAAGCTGTATGAGGGTCGGATTTCATCCAATGTTTGCCGCAAGTCGTAACCGCACGAGGATTCCACGAATTCTTTAATCTCGGTCTTGTCGTGGCCGGTCTTTGCAAGGAAAACTGCGGCGGCAGTGGCCTGTGCGCCTCGTATGCCCTCCGGATGGTTATGCGTAACCGCAGCACTGCGTTCCGCCAGATCCAATGCCTCCTCGAGGTTGTTTGCAGCGTAAGCTACCGGGCTAACTCGCATGGCCGACCCGTTGCCCCAACTGTTGTAGGGCGCGAACGAGTCGGACGTTGCCCAGACGTGAAAACTCGTACCATATCCGGCACCGGGATAGCGCCCATAGTACTCCTTGAGCGTGACAGCATAGTCGAGATCGTGCAGCAACGCGTCGGCCAACGCGATAGTCAACACTGAGTCATCGGTAAAGAAGCACTTGGGGTCAATTAACGGAAAGTCTTTCGTCTTGGTAGCAGTATACTCGTGTACCGAGCCGATCACATCACCAGCTATTGCGCCAAGCATTGCTCGACCCCCTGACTAACGCGCGTTGATAAAGACAATGGCAAACATCCCCAATACAATGCCGGTGGCGGTGAGTCGTCCAAACCGCTCGCCAAACAGCACCATGCCACCGATCAAGGTCGTTGCCAAGCCCACGGTTGCAGCCAGCGGAAACACGATCGTGCCGGGGAGGACCTCCAGCGCACGGAGCAGCATGGCAATTTGAAAGAGATTGGCTGCACCCATCAACACACCCAAGCCGATGTTGTGCCGCAGCGAAGCGGTCCTCCATTCCGGCAAGCGGAAACGCTTGCGCAAGGGCCAGACAAACGCGGCGCCTAAGGTCGCGGTCACGAACACGGAAGCAGTATACAGTGGTTGATACTCCGGTGTACTCCACACGGCAAACGCTTTTGCCGCGGTAAATCCCACGCCGGACAGAACTAGCACCACCAGCAACACGCTCCACGTCCGCAGCGAGTGCCCGCGTCCGTTACGCGCTGCCTGGTGCGCGTCCGCGCCCAACAGCGGCAAAGCTACGAACGCGAGCGCGAGACCGACCACTTGGAGCGCGGCCGGCTGCTCCCCCCACAAAAAGACCGACGCCAGCGTTGGCAACGCGATTGAAAGACGAATGATGCCAAACGTTACACCAATACCGACGAGCTCTACTACCGTAAACAGCACCGCCAGGCTGATCTGGTATTGGAGTCCGTTGATAGCTCCCAAGACAATTACGCGCACGTCCAGGTCGGGAATACCGTTCAGCACCGCCCAGGTGACAGCCAGCAGCGCCGCTACCGCATAGTTGATAGTTCCTACGGTCAAATAGTGGTACTGCTTGCCCCGCGCCAGGCGCAGTGACATGGCAAACACAAAGTTGCCGAAGACTTGACCGGCAATGAATATCATGCCGGCCTGAAGTGTGCAGGTTGAACCGGCATACCGGTCTGCCAAGATTCAATCGCGGCAAGCGCCACGGCGACCGTGTTGGCCCCCTCCCACACGTTGGTGAGGGGAGTTTCGTTCTTGACCACACACTGGTATACGTGATCGACCACGGCGGCAATGGGTTTTCCGCCTGGGGGTTGAAACGGCACAGGCCATGCTTCTTCATCAAACGCGTGATTTGCTGAAGAGACAAACTGTTTGTCGCGATCCTGCTGCCCTCGCGCGCGCTCGATCGTGCCGTCGGTACCGAAGAGTACCAGGTTGTGCATTGTCTCTCGCACCAGGCCGTATGAGGTAGTGCACTTCCCTACGGCGCCGTTTACAAAGTGCAAATTCGCAATCATACAGTCCGGGAAGGGAAAGTCCGGCAGAGCTCGTCCCGCTGCCTCGCAATGGACTCGGTCTACTTCACCGACGAGCCAGCGCAGCATATCGAGAGAATGCGAGCCACCGCCAAGTATGGGGTAATGCGAGTGTTCGGCGGAACCGCGCCATACAGTCCGTTCGCGAATTAGCCGGGCAGTGTTGTGAAGGTAGTCGGCCTCGGCATAGTAGATGTCTCCCAATCCCCCACCGACAAGGTGTTCCTTGATTGACTGGTAGTAGGGATAGAACCGCAAGACCTGATCGACCGCCAGCAGCTTCCCAGATTCCTCCACCGCCCGAATCATTGCCTCGCACTCCTGGAGCGAAATGCACATCGGCTTCTCCACAATGACGTGCTTGCCGGCGTGCAGAGCCTGCACCGCCATGGAGGCATGAAGCGCGTGGGGTGTCGCAATTACCAAGAGCTCGATGTCCGGATCGGCCACAATCTCGGCGAAGTCCGTGTAGCAGCGCACATTTGCATGCTCTTGACTGACCGCCGCAAGCACGTCTCGCTCCTTACCGCAAATGGCGGTGACCGTCGCGTGGGGATGCGCAGCGAACGCTTCAACGAATCTCCGGCCTACTCCGAGTCCAACAACACCCACGCGCAAGCTGGGGAAATGCGATTTCATAACGGCTACCTCTCTCACACTGGACTGTTGCACGTGCGCCCCGGCAACCGAGCGCAGCGTTCTCCATTCTAGCGTATTCCAGACTAAGTCACGTATGCTTTCCGTGAGAAAGAACGTGGGTGGGAGACCTGACTTTGCATCCAGCACTTCATTTGATAGTATGCTAGTCAAGATTTCGCATTATTGCATAGTTAGAGTTAGACCGAGTACCAACTAAAGGAAGTCTTATTGTGGCTTTCGATGTCATACTCTCAATTGGGCTGCTAATCGTCGTCGCCAAGCTCTTGGAGGGTGTGCTCCGGCGGTTTCGACTTAACTCTATCGTGGCATTTACTGCGGCGGGCGTGGCGTTAGGCCCAATTGCCGGCGTCATCGAGCCGACGGAAGAATTGCAGGTACTGCTCGGCATCGGCATCTTTCTCTTCTTCTTTCTCATTGGCCTCGATGAGATTGATATTTCCGGCTTTATAGCCACAATCCGCGGTCGTTTCTTTGTGGCCGCGACCCTATCGGTCATGATTTCTCTCCTGCTGGCGCTTGGCGTTACCTCCGATATTTTCTTTGACTTCGGACTGGGCCTGGACTTCACGGAAGCGCTGGCATTGTCAGGGATCCTGTCGCTTTCCAGCCTTGGTTTGGTAAGCAAAGTTCTCGCCGATGAAGGTCATCTGCGCAAGCCAATCGGCATCCAGATTTTCGTCACCGTTCTGATTGCGGAATTGATCGCGCTGCTCATTGTGGGGTTTACTATTGGCGAGCACGTGGCGGAAATCAACGTGCAGAGCATCCTCATTCTCCTGGCGAAGATCGTCGGCTTCACGCTCGTTACGTGGATTCTCTCCAGTCGCGTGATCCCGCCTTTGATCGTACTCTTGAAACGTACGTTGCACGTGCCCCAACTCTCATTCGGCTTACTCATCGGCGGGCTCTTTGTAGTGGTTGGAATCTCCGAAGCTGTGGGCACCCACGGCTCACTGGGGGCATTGCTCTTTGGCGCCGCCCTCTCCGGTCTGCCTTACCAACTGCGCCAGGACATCGTACCGGGCATGCGGAGCGCTGCCGAAGGGTTGTTCGTGCCCCTCTTCTTCGCCTCGGCGGGACTGCATCTCAGTCTCTCATTCACGGAGTTGCCGATTGAGACTATTATCGCGCTGGTGAGTGTTCCGCTCGTGGGCAAATTCGCCGGTTCTCTCGTCGGCGCCTTTGTATCGCGGCTGGAAATGCCGTTCGCCCTCGCGACGGGGCTGATGGCAAAGGGCGTAGCGGAAATTGCATTGCTCTTGGTGCTCCTGGAAACCGGCATTATCGGGGATGACATCTTTTCACTCCTCGTGCTCATCATGTTTGCGTACATCTTGCTGGCGCCGTCGGTGATCAACTATGCCGTAAACCGCGCCAAGCCTTCGGAACATACAACGCTGCCCGATTCAATTCCGGCATCTCTGGCGCGCTTTGCCCTCGACGACATTACCGTCAACGACATACTTGACCGCACGCGTAGCTATCCTGAACCGCAGATTTCGGTGCGAAAGTTCGTGGATCAGTGGCTCATCCCCCAGCAACACGACTATGTGATCGCGGATAATGGGAACATCTCCGGAATTGTTTCATTGGGCATGCTGCGCTACTTGCCGAAGGAAGCATGGCCCACGACTCAGTTGGAGAAAGTCGTGCGCCGCAAGACACCAATGGCCCGACCCGACGAGCCGATAGAAGACGTGCTCCAACGCATGATGGAAAACTCACTAACAGTCATTCCGGTGGTGGAAGAGGACAGTGGGAAGTTTCTCGGAGTGGTTTCCCGGCAGGACGTTGTGGATCTCATAACGCTGGAAGCCCGCGGGGCGCACTAGCCACCCGTTTGAGAGGCGCTCGGACGAAACTGGCGGTTACTCGTGCCCTCCACAGGCGAGTGAAGACCCCGGTGCGGATGCCGGTTCCCTCTATGGGGAAACCCGCAAATCACCCCGTCATTCCGGCTTTAGCCGGAATTCAGGGGGAGTGGATGGCTTGGCATTGCTCGCCTTCAAGCCGTTCTTCACCCCAATCCCGATCTCTCTCCCTCAAGGGAAAGCAATTCGTAAAGGTCTCAATTGGGAGTGTAGCTATCCCGTTTTCATGAAAACAGGCACCCCTCCCGCTATCATCGAATCTGCTACCATGAAGCGAAAGCCTGTATAGAGCACACCCCAAAACGATAGGAATTAGGACTTCTATGAGCGCCGTCGATGCCAGCCGCATACAAGCAACTGCCGAGCTACTTTCCGCCCTCGTAAGCATTCCGAGCATGAACCCGGCCTTTATGGCCGATGGCTCCGGCGGCGAAAGCGGGCTTGCCGACTTCGTCGAGTCTCAGCTACAGGACCTCGGCATGGAGACTCAGCAACACGAGGTGCTGCCGGGGCGGTCTAACGTCTTCGGCCGGCTGCGCGTGCCCAACTCCAAGGGTCTTTTGCTCTTCGAGTGCCACATGGATACGGTCGGCGTAGATACGTGGGGGCCGGAAGCCTTGGAGCCACGGGTGGAGGGGACCACGCTGCACGGGCGGGGCTCCTGCGATGCCAAGGGCTGCCTGGCGGGCATGATACTGGCAATCCGCGAACTGGCAAAGCACCCGGAAGACCTTGACTATGACATAGGATTGCTCGGCGTCGTTGATGAAGAGTACCGCTTTCGCGGCATCGTCGGATTCATAGAGCAAGGGATTGAAGTAACAGCAGCAGTGATTGGCGAACCAACAAGGCTAGAGCTGGTGACCGCCACGAAAGGCGCGGTGCGCTTCACGCTGCAAACCAAGGGCAGGCCCGCCCATAGCAGCCAGCCTGAACGGGGTAACAACGCGATTTACCAAATGGTCGACGTCATTCACCACTTGCGCGAAACGCTGGACCCGCGCTTTGCGGCGCGCTCGCATGCGCTGGTGGGGTATCCCACCTGGGCCATCGGTATCATCCACGGCGGCCACGCGGCCAATGTGATTCCGGAGACCTGCGAGGTGGTGGTAGACCGCCGCATCATTCCAGGTGAGACTTCGGAGGGGTCAATCCGGGAATTCGAAGAGGCCATGGAGCAACTCGCTGCAACCAAGCCGGACTTGCATCCCAGTGTCGCCTCGCGCGACCTCGCCGATTGGCCGCTGGATACGGCTGAAGACGAGGAGATCGTGCAGGCCGCTATGCGCGCGCTGCGGGCACACAACCTCCCGCCGGAGCCGCAGGGCGTGACCTACGGCACCGACGCCAGCAAACTGCAAGTCAAGAGCGGTGTGCCCTGCATCGTCTATGGCCCCGGCGACATCGGCTACGCCCACACCGACCACGAACGCGTCGACCTCACCGAAGTCGCTCAAAGCGCCGACATCTACGCCCAAATCGCCCGCGAGTTCAAGCCCTAGCGAGCAATCCGTCTTGGATTGCTGCTATGGGGTGACCTCGCTCATTGACGCAGTTGCCCTTAGCACTAGTAGACACGGAGATACAACCCACCAGCCCTTCGGCGGAACATGCTCCTAGCGTGAGGCGTTTCCGCGCTCCCAACTACGCTTCAAGCTGTGGGGGAGGGAGAAGTTGGTTGATGTGCGCCATGGCGGCGTCGACGTGGCGCTTGCCGTCTTGCAAGCTGAAGCCCACGTGGCCGGGGAAGAACTGCGTGAATTCCAGTTTGGCAAAGCGCCTTACGGTGGCGATGGACTCCTCAAGCGAGCAATCCCAAATGTTCTGGAGCAGGATGCGCCCGCCAAAGAAGAGGGCGTCGCCGCAAAAGAGGGCACGGCGAACGCAGTCGTTGTATTCCGTGCAGTCTGCACGTTCCGCACAGTCGTCGCTTGCGGCGCGCTCGTCAACCAGAAATGCCAGGTGACCCTGGCTATGCCCATCGGCTTTCACTACCGTTACAGCGAGGGAACCCACACGAATTACGTCGCCACCTGAAGCTCCGGTGGCGGAGGAAACCGGCCGCAGGCGGTTTTCTACCGGATACATTCCCGTCTGACGCGCGGCCACCAGGCTCGCGGCCTCCTCATCACCCGTCTCAAGCCAACCTGCCACGTCCTGGGAAGCGACTATTTCGGCACCACATAGTTGCTGCAATTCCGCCGCGCCGCCGGCATGATCGAGGTGCAGGTGCGTGATGAGAATCTTCGTAATGTCGCTGGGCCGAAAGCCTGCCGCCTCTATCTGGCCCACAATCGCCGGCACGTCTCTGCCCACGCCGGTGTCAATGATTGCCAGCTCCGTACCGCCGTCCAGCAGATACACATGGCAATCCAACGGGTGGGTAAGGCTGAAGCCGTTCTGGCCGCTACCAACGAGATGAACGGTATCCGTGAGCTGCATGAGACAATCCCTTTCTAGCGGGTGCCTTGGCGTTTGATTGCGAACCAATCGGCTTCAGGCCTGAGCGATTCAGATCTGTTTCAAGGAGAGGGGGTCAGTTCAATCTCAGGCCCAAGTCGTGCATGAGCCTCTGAATGGGAGAGCACAATGCCACTTGCTAACCCAGGTACTGCAGAGCTTGTCCCGCACCTGGAACACGAGGCTCCCGTCCAAGTGTCGCTCAGCGGCGAATGAGACGAAAGAGCACGTAGCAGAGTCCGATTACGAGACCGCAGATCGCCGCGCCGCGCGTATCGAGAAGCGTGTTGACGTTGCCATTAACGCGACCGCCGACCACCACCACGCTGGCAACCTGCTCCGCCTCGATCTGCCCGCCGACGATCCACTGCGACACGGAGTAGTTCGTATCCACGCTGCCGCCAACCACCAGCCATGTTGCCCCTTCGGTTACGCTGACTTCGTGGCCGGCAGCGATCCCTGTCAGCCCTTGTTGCAGCGACGCAGCCTCCGCCTGCACGACGCCGGTAGCCGTGTTCTGCATGTCGATATCATCGGCGACCACGTGCCGCACGAGACTGTTTGTGATCTGAAAGCGTTCGTCAACTTCCGAAGCGTCTCCGGCAGCCTGTTGATCGCCGTCACTCATTGCTTCTTGAGAAGCGTCTTCCGAAACGTCATTGCCTGCCGGCGCCTGTTCCGGCCGCACCTCAGAAGACCCCATATTCGGCACCCCTTCTGCTCAACGGTTGCTTTCGCCCCGGCACGTGCCGTTCGTAGCAGCGCGCCCCTCACATTCTATGATAACAGCCCCGCATAGTGGCAAAGTGATCCGGCGCTACTGTCCCGCTGTCCGCACGAAGTCCATTACCTCTTTTACCGGCACCTGCGCCGCCGTAGCGACCCGCAGGCAGTCCTCGTACTCGGGGCTACGATTCACAACCTTGCCGCGCCAATGCGCCACCTTGCGGCGCACCGTGCCCCACGGTGTATCCACGTGCTCTACCTGCCGTTCAAGCTTGATCCGCTCGACCCGATGCAGCCGCACGCCAATCGTCGTTGTCTCTCGAAAGATTATGTCCAGGAGAGGCGCATGGTCTGCGGCCTCCGTGAGCACACTGAGCACATGCCCGGGCCGTCCTTTCTTCATTTGGACCGGGGTCAGCGTCACATCCAGCGCGCCGGCTGCAAACAAGAGCGCGGCAACATGTCCATACAACTGCGGATTCATATCGTCGATGGTGGTTTCGATCACAGTCGCCATGCCAGTAGCGTTACCAACAGACTCCTCCCCGATGATGAGGCGTAAGACGTTGGGGATGTCAGTGTCGCGCATACCCGCGCCGTAGCCAATGCGGTCCACCTGCATTGTTGGTATGGGGCCGAATGTGTCCGCTAACTCGCTGAGCACGAGCGCCCCGGTGGGAGTGAGCGTCTCGCCCATGTCCGGTGTGGCATAGATTGGCTTCTCCTTCATGAGGTCCAGCGTCGCCGGACCCGGAATCGGCCACCAGCCGTGACGGGTTTGAATAGGGGGGCTGCCGCCAACATTCACGGGCGAGCAAACAACGCGCTCAACGCCGAGCGCCTTCAGTCCCGCGACCACACCAACGATATCAAGTATAGAATCCACCGCGCCGACTTCATGAAAATGCACCGCCTCCGGCGCAACTCCGTGCATACGGCCCTCTACTTCTGCTAACCGGACAAAGAGCCTCTCGCTCGTAACAGCAACGTCGTCTTCCAGATTACTCGTCTTGAGCAGTTGCACGATATCGCCAAGATTACGTTCTACCTTGTGCTCGTGTGCATCGATGTCGATGTGAACTTGCAGAGCACGGAGCAAACCCTTGCGCACCTCTTCCGCCCGAACTTCGTAGCCGCCGAGCGGGATCTTGGCAAAGGTCGCCTTGAGATCTTCCAGCGCCCACCCGCCATCTACCAGAGCGCCAAGCATCATATCGCCCGAGGCGCCGGCAAAGCAGTCGAAATAGGCTATTCGCATGACGCATCCTGGACACTGCCTACTTCCGCCATGCGGCAAATCATGCCGGCCATGTATCCTGCGCCAAAGCCATTATCGATGTTCACGACGGCGAGTCCGGCCGCACAGCTATTGAGCATGGTGAGGAGCGGCGTCAGGCCACCGAGCGAGGCCCCGTACCCCACACTCGTCGGCACGGCAATGACGGGTCGATCGATCAGACCGGCAAGCACACTCGGCAGCGCGCCCTCCATGCCAGCCACGGCGACCACGGCGCGGGCCTGCTGCACGGTTTCAAGGTTGAGCAAAAGCCGGTGCAGCCCTGCCACACCCACGTCTGTCAATCGATCAACCCGGCACCCCATCAGTTCCGCCGTTAAGCTGGCTTCAGCAGCTACCGGCAAGTCAGCCGTGCCTGCAGCGACTACCGCTACCCGTCCCTCTGCCAGGTGCTGCAATTCGCGGCGGACGACGATGGCGTGGGCGTCTTCATGGTACTCGGCAGCCGGAATCCGCGCGTTCACGTCCGCAAAGAGTTCCGGTGTTGCGCGTGTGGCCAGGACGGTCTGATCATGGGCGAGCAACTCCTCGGCAATGCCGATGACTTGTGCCGAAGTCTTGCCCGGACAGTAGATAACCTCCGGGAAGCCTACCCGCAGTTGGCGTTGCGCGTCTACCTTGGCGAAACCCAAATCCTCGTAGGGAGCCAACCGTATCCGGCGTACCACCTGCTCTATGTCTGCGGTCCCACGTTGCAAGTCCGTGAGCAGCGCGCGTAATGTGTTTGTGTCCATCAGGGGAACACCAGACTCCAGTGCGTTCAATCACTTTACCAAGCAACAATGTGGCGATACTTGCGTCACTCGCCGCAACGACTATTGTAGCGCAGGCCGTCGTGTGCCAGAGGCGCAACGCATCTACAAAGCAATTGCCTAAGCGGGCAAGCGAGTTTCGGGAACAGAATTTGCGAGTAATATCCAGCTCCCCGGCTGGACACCCCAAGGTCACATACCGACTTGAGCACAGCCGCGATCACGGCACTCTTCGGTCGTGCAGGTCTAAAGGAACGGGTATGCCGCGGCGCCCGCATAGACGGCAGTCTTGCCAAGTTCATCTTCGATGCGCAGCAGGCGGTTGTACTTTGCCACGCGGTCGGAGCGGCACGGCGCGCCGGTCTTGATCTGACCCACACCGGTCGCCACGGCAATATCGGCAATTGTCGTATCTTCGGTTTCTCCGGAGCGGTGGGAAATCACCGCGCCCCAGCCGGCCTGCCGGGCCATCGCTACGGCATCGAGTGTCTCGGTGAGCGTGCCAATCTGATTGGGCTTGATGAGAATGGCGTTCGCAGCTTGCCGTTCTATTCCCTCTTTCAAGCGCCGCGTATTGGTCACAAGCAGGTCATCGCCCACAAGCTGCACTTGGCTGCCCAGTCGGGCCTGTAATCCAACCCAGCCATCCCAGTCGTCTTCAGCCAGCCCGTCTTCTATGCTAATGATCGGGAATCTCCGGGACCAATCCGTCCAGAAGTCCACCAGTTCCTCGCTCGATAGGGTCCTACCTTCTCGTTCCAAGACATATGCATTGTTTGCATAGAGCTCGGTAGTAGCCGGATCGAGCCCGATGTAGATGTCTTCACCGGGGCGAAATCCGGCCTGCTCGATTGCGGTCATGATTGTCTCGATAGCAGCCACGTTGGTGGCTAACGACGGTGCGAAACCGCCTTCATCGCCCACCGTCGTGCTCAGCAACTTTTCTTCAAGAATTGTGTGAAGGGCATGATATGTCTCCGCTCCCCAGCGCAACGCCTCGCGAAATGTCGGCGCAGCCACCGGCAGAATCATAAACTCCTGAAAGTCCGTGGAATTTGCGGCATGCTTGCCGCCGTTGAGGATGTTCATCATTGGCACGGGCAATGTGTCGGCGAACGCACCGCCAAGATAGCGGTAGAGCGGCAGGCCCACACACGCAGCCGCGGCCTTGGCAACTGCTAACGAGACCGCCAGCAGCGCATTGGCGCCAAGGTTTGCCTTCGTCGGCGAGCCGTCCAGAGCGATGAGAGTTTGGTCAATTGCTGCTTGTTCCAGCGCATCTTGACCAATGACGGCACCGGCAACGGTGTCGTTTACGTGGCTGACTGCGTTGAGCACGCCTTTGCCGCCGTAGCGCACTTTGTCGCCGTCGCGCAGTTCCACCGCTTCGTGGATGCCCGTTGACGCGCCTGACGGCACGCCGGCCCAACCGACTGCCCCACACGTCAGCCGGACTTCAGCCTCAACCGTCGGGTTGCCGCGGGAATCGAGTATTTCCCGCCCCTGTACTTCGCTAATCGTGCTTGCACTCAAGAGTAGGTTCCTCCGTTAGCGGCTCAGGCCAAAGTGGACTGCAAGCGGGCGGCCCGTATCGTATTCGCGATGAGCATCGCGTTCGTCACGGAGCCAACGCCGCCGGGTACCGGTGTAATCGCGCTTGCCACTTCACTCACAGCGTCGTATTGAACATCTCCGGCGAGGCCGTCGGGAGTTACGTTGATGCCAACATCCACCACGACCGCCCCCGGTTTCACCATGTCGGGCGAGACAAAGTTGGGTCTTCCCATCGCCACAAGGAGGATGTCGGCCTGCCTGGTGTGACCGGCAAGATCGGCCGTGCGGCTGTGCGTCACGGTTACGGTGGCGTCATGGGCAATGAGTAGTGCTGCCAAAGGCCGTCCCACCACGTTGCTGCGGCCTATGAGCACGGCATGTTTGCCGCGCAAGGGAATCTCGTAATGTCGCAGCAAGTATATTACACTCGCAGGCGTATTCGGCACGAACGCCTCCATACC
Organism: Chloroflexota bacterium; assembly: GCA_026710945.1. Classification (NCBI taxonomy): domain Bacteria; kingdom Bacillati; phylum Chloroflexota; species Chloroflexota bacterium. Next base: position 39,123 of record JAPOQA010000070.1, on the reverse strand, counting down.
CAGGAATTGACCACCCAAAAACACGCGTCCGGCATTCAAGGGATGCAAACCATCGACATCTTTGCGGGGGTCCAAGGTCATGGCGACTAACTCTTGGTCCCAGTCCTCCGGCAAAGGCCAGCTAAGCATGATGCCGGTTACACGCGGATCGACGTTCAGGCTGCATATACGACCAATGAATTGCTCGCGGTCGGTCGAAGAAAGCACGTGCTCTTGAAACTCCATACCCACACGCTGACAGAGCTTTTCAATTTGGCGAATGTAGCTCGCCGAAGCCTTGTCATCACCTGCGCGCACAACCGCCAGCGTCAGAGGATGTCCCAAGCGTCTTTGAATATCTGCAAGCTCGTCTCGGTGTCTCCAACTCAAAGTACGGGCGATGCGACGACCGTCAAGCACTAGTGCCATTTCGCTCCGTCCCCTCTTCAATCTCTCCGAAATTCTCGCTCTTGGCCTCGTTGGACTCACAGCTTGCGGCCCAGTCACAATTCCTTTGGTCCAATCGTCTCTATCTCTCGGCGAATTCCCGCCAACGCTACGCTACTGGGCGCACGACAGTGCCTCTTCCCGCGCCTCCGTCATCTTGTCGTAGGAGACCAACCGCTCTCCCATCGCAGCAACCACCGTATCGTCCTTGATAAAGCCGAGGCTTGAGCGAATTGTGACAACCGTCCCTTGCAGTGCCGCCTCCGATAGGAGGACCGCCATTACGGCGTCCGCAAGTAGATTGCTATTCCCATGCTTCGCTAGCCACAAGGCATGATCGCTCACCTGTACGCACCCGTCAGCGATGGCAAAGAGTACTTCCGTAGCCTGAATCGATGCCTGCTGGATATGCACGGACCGCGCTGCTTGCTCTTCATCGGAGCCGCGCGGCATCGCGAATCCCGCTCCAACTACCCCGTAGGCCTCGATATCTTCCTGTACCAATTCCTCGAGCGCGCGCAAGGATTGGCTCAATTGGGCGAGCCGCTCTTCCACCTCGGGAGCGACCGCCGCATACTTTTTTCTGCCCCGAGTGAAATTGGCCACCATGGCAGCCAGACCCGCGCCAAGCGCGCCTACCAATGCCGCCACACTGCCTCCACCGGGCGTCGGCTCCCGCGCAGAGAGCGCCTCCAGATATGCATGGATGCTTTGATTGGTAACCACCGCGCCCGGACTCTCATTAGTGCCGCTCATTAGGCGTCGCTCCACCAGCGGGACGGTATCACCCCGGCAATTCTCACGCAATTTCCTTCGACGTGCACTCTATCCTCGGCAAACCAGCTTACGACTTGAGGCAGCAGTCGATGTTCCTGTGCCAAGATGCGGATTGCGAGGGTTTCTACGGTATCGTCCGCAAGCACGGGCACCGCAGCTTGAGCAATGATTGGGCCGGCGTCCACCTCATCTGTGGCAATATGCACCGTACATCCGGCAATCTTAACCCCGGCCTCCAGGGCATCCTGTTGCGGCTGCGGATTCATGCCTCCCGCAAAGGCTGGCAAGAGCGATGGATGAATGTTGATGATCCGATTGTGATAGGCCCCCATCCACGCGGTTGATAGAACTCGGTCAAAGCCGCCGAGCACGATTAGCTCCGCTCCATGCTGCTGCGCACATGCCAACATTGCCTCGTGCTGTGCTTCGCGGGAAGCATAGTCACGCCGCAGAATGACATGCGCGGCGATGCCGGCAGCGTGAGCCTTTTGCATGCCCGGCGCGTTTCGGTGATTGCAGATGACTGTGACAATCTCGGCGTCAAGGCGACCTTCATCGATCGCATCAATGAGCGCTTGTAAGTTACTGCCTCGTCCCGAAATGAGCACTGCCACGCGCAGAGCGGTCTCCGCATCCAATTTCGACCAGTTGCCCTTCTTCTGCTACAAAATCATCGCGATATCACCACACGCGGATCGCCCGTGTGGCTTTCAACCACTCCAATGCGGTGAAGCGTGGGGTCAAGTCGCAGGGCTTCTGCCGCCTCTCCCTCATCACAGATCACTACATATCCGACGCCCATATTGAAGACTCGGCACATCTCATCGAACTCTACTCCCCCACGCTGCTGTAAAAGCGGAAAGATTGGCGGCACCGGCCACGATCCCCAGTGCAGGCGGACCTGTGTTCCCTGGGGCAGGACTCTTGGAATGTTGTCCCACAGTCCGCCGCCGGTTATGTGCGCCATTCCCTTTATGTCGAGTTTTGAGCACAGACGCTGCACGGCGTGCAGATAGCACGTGTGCACAGCGAGCAAGGCATCCGCCAGCGTCGCTCCCAGCGTTGGCGCCGTCACCTCAAACGCATCAGCAGCAAAGACACGGCGCGCCAACGAATACCCATTCGTATGCAAACCGTTGCTGGGAAAGGCTAGCACCGCGTCACCGTTCTCAATGCGCTCGCCACTGACGATCTTGGCGCGTTCTACAACTCCTACGATTGTTCCGGCAAAGTCTAAGTCGCCTGCGGCGTACAGGTCGGGTATCTCCGCCAATTCACCGCCCAGCAGCGCGCACCCGGCATCTTTGCACGCCACTGCCGCTCCGGAGACGACATCCCTCATTACTTCAGGCACAAGCCTGCCCACCCCGACGTAATCGAGAAAGAAGAGCGGTCGCGCTCCCAGAGTGAGAATGTCATTGATGCAGTGATTTACGATGTCCTGACCGACCGTGTCGTAGCGCTCTAACTGTGTCGCCAGCTTAATCTTGCTGCCGACGCTATCGGTACTGGCTACAAGCACCGGTTCAACGTAGCCTGTGGGAAACTGAAAGAGTCCGCCAAAGCTGCCGATACCGGTAAGCACCTCTGGTCCGTGAGTGGCTTCCACCTGAGACTTGAAGAGTCGAACGGCCTCAGCCCCGGCGTCGATGTCTACGCCGGCTTGCTGATAGGTCAAAGGGGGATGCGGAGAGTCACGCATGAACCTTAAGATTCCGATCAACGAGTAGTGCGGCCGGAATGGACTTAAACGCTACGCGGGCAAACACCCGATCGCTCACATCCCACATGGCAGGAGTTCTCTGGGCCCACTGCCTCTTGCGAAGAGGGCGTTGCAATGCATCCGTACGGTCCTCTGTAGACTTTGGTAGCAAAGTCGCCGTTCCGTTAGAAATCGACTTGCTACAGCGCCCGGTCCCGGTCTCAATGCACTCCATCGCGTTCATGAAACTGTTGCTCGCACTTGCTCTAACGAGAGCTTATCGAATTCCATCTGCACAGGCACCGGGTAATCGCCATTGAAGCAAGCGAGGCAGAAGTGGTTGTAGGGCAAGTCAACGGCCTCTACGATGCCATCGATACTCAGGTAGCCCAGGCTGTCCGCCTGTATAGCCGCACCAACGGCCATTTCGGCTTCCTCTCGCGACTGGAATGCGGAGGCAATTATCTCGTCCCGGGTCGGCATGTCAACGCCCAGAAAGCACGGGTGACGGATCGGCGGGGCAGCAATGCGGACGTGCACCTCCTCGGCGCCGGCCTGACGCAGCATCTTCACAATAGGGAGCGTATTCGTACCGCGCACTATGGAGTCGTCTACTACGACCACGCGCTGGCCCTCCAGCACCTCCGGCATCGTGTTGTACTTCATGTGCACGCCCTCGCGCCGTAATTGATCGGTCGGCTGGATAAAGGTGCGGTGAATGTAGCGGTTGCGCACCAAGCCGTCGCGGAGCGGCAGGCCGCTTTCTTCGGCGTATCCCTGAGCCGCGGCTATGGCGCATTCCGGCACACCCATCACCAGGTCGGCGCCCGGCGTTGGGCGTTCCCGTGCAAGCTGGCGGCCCATCTCGCGCCGGGCATGATAGAGGAGCGTGTCTTCGATGTACGAGTCCGGCCGCGCAAGGTACATAAACTCGAACATGCAGACGGCCCGCTTCTGGACCGGCTGCATGCGGTATGAACGAAGCCCGTCTTCACCCACCGTAACCAGCTCACCCGGCTCCACTTCGCGGACAAACTCCGCGCCAACCGTATTGAGCGCGCAACTCTCGGAAGCCACCACCCAGGTGTCATCGACCGATCCCAAGCAAAGGGGTCGGTTCCCCAGCGGGTCGCGCGCCGCCAATACCTGGTCTGTCGTCGCCATCACAAAGGTATACGAACCCACCAGGCGGGGCAGCGTGTGCTGCAATTTTTCAGGCCAGGTGCTTCCCGGCGCGAGGGCAATGAGCCAGGCGGCAATCTCACTGTCCGTGGAGGACTTCGGGCGAACGCCTAGTTCTTCCAAATCGTCTAACAATTGATCGGCGTTAACGAGATTTCCATTGTGGGCTAGCGCCAGCGGCCCGAGCGGACCTTCGACGTAAATGGGCTGGGAATTGTCTTCTCTACTTGATCCCTTCGTGGAATAGCGCGTGTGTCCTATTGCCAGGATTCCCTGCAGGTCCTCCAAGATCTCTTCCGAGAATACGTGAGAAACCAGCCCCATTTTGCGGTAGACCTGCATTTGCTTGCCGTCGGCGCTGGCGATGCCGGCGCTCTCTTGGCCGCGGTGCTGGAGCGCGTGCAAGCCGAAATAGGTCAGTTTGGCTACATCGAGGTCGCGACCGTATATGCCAAACACGCCGCACGCTTCACGCGGGGAATCTGTGTCGGTGGTAGGTGGAGTCCCATCCATAGCGTACGCGCCCCTCTTTGAATCTGCGTGCTCATTACCCTTCCCCAGCCAGTGCCTCCGCAACTCCATTCTGCCACGCCCGCCGTGCAGATGCCAGTGAAACCGACAGCCTGTCACCCAGCACGAGCGCGTCGCCCCAGACACGCCCGATCGCTGTGCACGGCACACCGTTTTCTTCGGCTGCCACGCTCACCGCCGCCATCTCCTTTTCCGGCACACTAACGACAATTCGTGATTGTCCCTCGCCAAACAAGAGAGCGTCCGCTCGACCCTCGCCCGGCAGGTCCACCTGAAACCCAATGCCACCTGCAATGGCGCTCTCCGCCAGGGCTACGGCGAGGCCCCCTTGAGAGCAGTCGTGCGCGCTGTTTATCACGCCGGCGCGAATAATCTGACGGCAGACGGACTGCACACGCACTTCCATGCCGAGGTCGATGGGAGGCGCCTTACCTGACACACGACTGTGAATTGAAGCCAGATACTCACTACCACCGCAGTGATCGCTTTGCGGGCCGAGAAGCACAATCACGTCTTCTTCATTTTGGAATGCCATTGTGACACTCTGCTCTACAACATCCAACTTGCCGACCATGCCTATCATCGGCGTGGGGTAAATGGGCTGACCGCGCGTTTCATTGTAAAGACTGACATTCCCGCTCACCACCGGCACGTCGAGCGCCTCGCAGGCTGCGGCCATGCCGCGTATCACCTTTTCCAACTGGTAGTAGACGTCGCTCTTTTCCGGGTTGCCGAAGTTGAGGCAGTTGGTGAGCGCGAGCGGCTCGGCGCCCACACACGCCAAATTGCGTGCGGCTTCCGCTACCGCGATAGCGCCGCCTGCAAATGGATCAAGCTGGCAGTACTGCCCATTGCCATCTATCGTGACGGCAAGCCCTATCGGCGTTCCCTTGACCCGCAGCACCGCCGCGTCCCCGCCGGGGCCTTGCACGGTGTTGACCTGGACGCTGTAGTCATATTGCTGAAAGACGCACTCTTTGCTCGCGATGTTGGGGCTTGCGAGCAACTTGAGAAAGACATCATTGTAGTCCTGTGGCTCGGGCAAGGTCTCTTGCCGAAAGGCGTGCGTTTCCTGTAGGTAGGCCGGTGGGGTGCCTTCCCTCTCGTACGTCGGCGCGTCCGCCAGCAGGTGCGCTGGGATGTCAGCTACCAACTCCTCACCGTTGCGAACCCGCACCATGCCGTCGGCGGTAACCTGACCGATTACGTTCGAGTGAAGCCCCCATCGCGAGAAGATCTCGGCTACGTTCTCCTCCGCGCCCCGGCGCACAATTGCAAGCATGCGCTCCTGGCTCTCACTGAGCATCATTTCGTAGGGGGTCATCCCCTCTTCCCGGCACGGCACACGGCTCACGTCAATTTCAACACCACTCTCACCCTTGTGCGCCGCCTCCACGGAAGAGCTTGTCAGCCCAGCCGCACCGAGGTCCTGCAATCCCACCAGGTAATCGGTTTCACCCAGCTCCAGACACGCTTCGATAAGCAACTTTTCCATGAAGGGATCGCCAACCTGCACCACGCCGCGATGGGACAGCTCAGGATCATCCAGGGAAGCGAATGAAGCGCCGTGAATGCCGTCGCGGCCGGTCGCCGCTCCCACGAGCATTAATGTGTTCCCGGCGCCGTGGGCGCGAGCGCGTATGAGCTTATCCTGCCGAATGAGACCGACGCACATGGCGTTGACGAGAGGGTTGCCGGCATAGGAAGACGCAAAATTTACTTCACCACCCACGTCGGGGATGCCCACACAGTTGCCGTAATGGCTAATGCCGCCGACAACGCCATTGAACAGATAGCGGTTGCGCGCATCACTCAAGGGGCCAAAGCGCAGTGAATTGAGTAGCGCGATGGGGCGGGCGCCCATGGTAAAGATGTCCCGCACGATGCCGCCCACACCGGTCGCCGCTCCTTGGAACGGCTCCACGGCGCTGGGATGGTTGTGGCTCTCCACTTTGAAGACCACTGCCAGCCCGTGACCGATGTCGACGGCACCGGCGTTTTCCTCTCCCGCGCCGATGAGGACGTGCCTCCCGGCGGTTGGCAGCAGTTTCAGCAGCGGTCGCGAGTTCTTATAGCCGCAGTGCTCACTCCACATCGCGCCGAACATGCCTACCTCAACACGATTTGGCGCACGGCCAAGTTGGGAGCAAATGCGATCGTACTCACTACGAGTGAGCGAGACTTCTCTCAATTCAGCATCAGTTACGGCAGACTCAATTTGAGGCACGCTGTTACTTACTCCTGAAAATCATCTGCAGGCTCCATCCCTCGCAGGCGTCCGACCCCCATAGGGCAATGAGATCGAGTGGTATCTAGTGGTTCGACACGCTCGTATTGACGGGTAGGAACGCCGGTAGCGTAGGTTTGCAACCTGCGCCCGCTTCCCACGTTGCCGGCCAGTGACGCCAAAGACAATTGTCCATCACTACAATGTTGTTAGACTACTAGCAGCCAGGTAGTGGCGTTGCACTGTTGTTCATACCAGGAAGCATTCACGCTCGCAAAGGAGCGGCTGCAAGCGCCAGAACCATTGCCTGCCAAATGCCCAAGCCGTCGGAACCTCCCAGCGCAGCCTCCGCGCAACGTTCCGGATGCGGCATGAGGGCAAATACGTTCCCGGCCTCATTGCATATGCCAGCTATATTGTCCACGGAGCCGTTCGGGTTTGCGTCCTGCGCAACGTCGCCCTTCGCATCGCAATAGCGCAGCAATATCTGTCCGTTCTCACGCATGCGATTAAGCGTCTCCGGATCAACCACGTAGTTGCCGTCGCCGTGGGCAATCGGCATGCGCAGCACCTGGCCGGGTTGATAGGTGGCCATGAACGGTGACTCCATGCCTTGCACCCGCACGTTCACCCAGCCACAGTGGAATTCCATCGAGTTATTCCTGAGCAGCGCGCCCGGCAGCAATCCCGCCTCGGTAAGAATCTGAAAGCCGTTGCAGATACCCAGCACGAGCCCTCCGGCATTGGCAAAGGCGGTCACCGCACGCATTACGGGAGAAAACCGCGCTATGGACCCCGAACGCAGGTAGTCCCCATAGGAGAAACCGCCCGGCAACACGAGCGCATCAAATCCGGCAAGGCTTGTCTCCTCATGCCAGACTAGGTCTGCCTGCTGTTGGAGCACGGATCTTGCGACGTGTAGACAGTCGTTATCGCAATTGGAACCAGGGAACTGGACAATGCCAAACTTCATCGATCGGTCTCTAAATCAAAGCGATAGCTTTCGATAACGGGATTTGCCAACAGTTGCTGGCACATTGCCTCAACCTCTGCGTGAGCCTTGGATGTGTCGTCCGTGCCCAGTTCAACTTCCAGGTACTTGCCCATCCGCACGGAATTCACATCCTCAAAGCCAAGGTGATGCAACGCTTCACGGATGGTGTTTCCTTGCGGATCAAGAACCGTGGGTTTATAGGTAATGTAAATTCGCGCTATGGTCATTGCAAAGGAGACCTCGGCAAGATTCCGATCGAACAAGACTCCTGAAACTCAAGGCCCTGACCAACCGCACAGCTTCTTGCCCGGCGGCACGAGCCTTGCTTGCTTTCAGTCTACCGTACAGACCAGGACCATCGCCACAACTGTAGATACTCCGCCGCACCGGCCGCGACCGCTTCGTTAACTACATTCTCCTATGTCGAAGCCGTCAGCATGAGAATCCGCGTGTCTGCCAGCAGATCCTCAATGTCCCTCCAAGACTCAACGCTGTCTTACCGCGGCATCACAACGCCCATGACGACGATGTCCGGCATCCAATCTTATGCGCGAGTTTCTGCCGCTACGCCATCTCCCGCTCGACCCACGACCGCGAATTCACCCAATCAATCTGAAATTTCTCTTAGGCTGTCCCTGACGATGGAGTGGTCGTCCACCAGCATCGCCTTGAACTTTCTGGCTGAATACACATCGGCTTCTGTTTCCAAATTATCCAAACGGAATCACGCAGGCTACAGTCGTGCCTTTTCCGTTACTGCCTGTATCCACGACGAGCGTGCCGCCCATTCGTTCTGCATCCGCCCTCATGCTGTCAAAACCATGACCACGATTAAGGTAGTCGTCAGGGAGACCAATCCCGTCGTCCACGATAGAAAGTCGAATGCAATCGTCATCGAAGTCCAGGCGGACCTCGACCTTCCCCGCATGGGCGTGCCGAAAAGCATTCGTGAGTGCGTTGTGTGCGATAGCAAAGAGCCCCGTCCGAATCTCTGCCGAGAGATTCGGCTCGATGCCGTACTGAACCATCTCGGCTGGAACTGACGTTATGTCCCGAAATGTCGAAGTGTGTGACCGTAGCACCCGCCCCAATTCCTTGCCCTCGAATATTCGACCTGCATCAATGGGGCGCCTCAACTCCCACATTGCGGACTTTGCGAGCGCGGATGTCGCCTGGAGCGAGGCGGTCAGCTCCTTGTTGGATTCACCAGCCAACTCCATGGCTGTGTCTATGCCCAATCCAATCATGTATGCCGCCTGCGCGGTCGTGTCGTGAATAGATTGCGAATGCTCAATGCGCTCCTGCTGTAGCACGTGTTCCCGCTCCATTACCTCCCATCTCCGCATACGCTGGAATCTCGAGATCAAGTTGACCACCAGGACTACTGCAAACATGAATGCAATCCTGGCAAACAGGGTCTTGTCTTCTCTTGCTTCGAAATCAAGCCCCCCGCCGAAGGCTAAGCTCACGGCCGTGTAGATGGTCGTTACCATAGTTACCCATACGACGTTCAGCGTGAACGAAGTAAATATGGCCGCAAAGTAGGCCAGCGCGGGGAAATACATCAAATAGGGGTAGAAAGTGGTGAATCCACCGTCGACAGCGACAACTAACGTAGCGAAGAGGATGTCTATCGTGCAGAAAGCGATAATCCAATGCCATGTCATAGTTCGATTAGACCTGAGCAGATAGTGTATGTAACCGTTGTACATCACAAACAGCAGCAATATCAGCAGGAATGTAACGTACAACGCCTGCTCCATTGGTATTGGTCGAAAAAGCAAGTAAAAGCAGCAGACGGCACTTATGAACCAGCGACCCCAGACGGCAACTGTCGCGGCATACCGCAGCTCCCCAGGATCGGCCCAAATCGCTTGCCAAACCCGGTCCTGCACGCCACATGTTTTGGTATTTAAGAACTCAGGGTCCCAATTTAACAATCTTGACAATTGGCGCCACCTAGCATAACGAGTACAGGAAATGACACGCACTTCGCCCTTTGGCGAGAACACACACGTGTCACGCTCGTCTGAAGCACGGCAAGCCTACGACCCTTTGGCAATTGATCGCAGGACGTGCTGGTCGACACTGCAAGTAAACTACGTCCAATGCTCGCGGATTTCAAGATCAAATCCCACCAAACTGAGGTGTCTATAGGTCTCTTCAGCTCCAATGACTTTGGCCGAGAATCGAACAAGAGATCCTATCGCAGCTCTCCAAGGCTTTGTATCCTAAATTGAGATAGAGGAACACCCAGGGCAAGAGTTGGATAGCGTGAGCTAAGAGAGTTGCCGCAGATCTAAAATCGGCAACCGGCCTTTGTGCCAATCGGACAAATGCGACGGGCCTTCAACTCTACGTATTCGGGCCTGGGGAAAAGGCTGCAAGCTCGAAATTGACCTTCACTGAATTCAGCATGACTCTCTCTCAATGTTAGAAAGTGTACAACAACCCAATCACCGCGGGTACCAATACTACGCAAGAATTCGTCACCGATATGCCGGATCTCCAGGGACGCGCAATTCGCCAATCTATGCTGTCTGTGAAATTGAGAATTAGAGCGGTGGCAAAGATGGCGCTTGCCGCCTCCCAGTCATGAAAGACAATGGGGCCTCACACGATCACTCATGAGTCGGTTTCCCTGAGTTGGGACGATCCGGCAGACAGCAGCGTCGCCGGCTACCAGATACTCCACCAGGACAGGTCGTTACTCGCGACCGGAGAATACATTGAGCTGCAGGAGGACCCGGAGACCGCGGAAACATGCTACGTGGGCTCCGAGGTGGAGGCGGGGAGGCGCTAAGTGTACCGGGTAAAGGCACGGGATGCCGGCGGTCTCAGCCCGCAAGGCAGTACTTTGGATGCCAATCTGCCGGCGGCGCCCGATGAGGTGCCTACTCCGAGGTGGAGGTATAGTCGCCAAGATACAGCGAAGGCCGCTCTATCAATGCGATAGTGCCCTGACTTGGCGCATGCGCCAAGTCAGGGCACTATCCTATCGTCATACTCTCTATGCAACCAGCCGGAGCACTACTCTTCGATCTGATTCTCCAACTCATCGAGGAGTTGCTGATTCAGCTCGAGTTGCTGCTGGATTAGCTCATTCTGTCGCTTAAGCGCATCGAGCAGATCCTGAATCGAGGTGTCAGTCCCAGGTGTCGTGGTTGCCGGTGGCGTAAGCTGACTCGGCGATGGCGTTGCCCCTACCTGGGGTGTCACCTGTGGCTGTGCCGTCGGCTGTGCTGACGCAGTGGGCGTTGGCAGGATTACAGGCGCAGGCGTGGGCGAAGGCGCGGTAGTCGTACTTGAACCGCTTTGAGCCCCACTGCTTCCCGACGCCGCGGCAGTTTCAGTGAAGATTCCCTCTACCCCCTCACCGAACAACTGCTGCAGTCCCTGCAATACGGTTTCTGTCATCACGATGTTTGAACCGTTGGCAATAATCACCCGCTTGAGCTCAGGTAGCTGGCCTTGCTCGGATTGCAGGTAGATCGGCTCTACGTACAGATTCGATTGCCCAATGGGCACGACCAAGAGATTGCCACGAATTACGCGTGAACCGCCCTGCCCCCAGAGAGTGAATTGCTGAGAGATCGTGGTGTCTTGATCGGCGCGGGCTTCAATCTGCATCGGGCCGAAAATGAGCTTATCCTTGGGATATTTGAACGCAAAGAGCGATCCATAGCCCTCCGGATCCGACCGTGCCGCCAGCCAGGCCACCATATTGTCCTTCTGGATTGGCGTATAGGGCATGATGAGGATGAATTCTTCACGTGGGAATTCGGGAAGCCGCATGATCACGTAGTAGGGCCGCACGGGCACCTGACCGCCGCCATAGAGTTCTCGCGGCCGCGAAAACGCATCTTCGCGATTGTAGAAGATGTCCGCTTTTTGCATGTGGTAGAGGGAGTACAGTTCGACCTGCACCTGGAAGAGAAACGCAGGATAGCGAATATGCTGGAGAAGTGACGGAGGCATCTCGCTCAAAGGGTGGAAGAGGTCGGGAAATGCCTGCGAGTACGCCTGCAAAATCGGTTCATCTTCCTCCACGGCGTACAGGCGCACGGTGCCGTCATACGCGTTCACGGTGGCCTTCACGCTGTTACGGATATAGTTGAAAGCGCCGGCCAATGGTTGTGAATAAGGGTAACGGTCGGTGAACGTATATGCGTCAACGATCCAGAAGAGCTGGCCGTCGGCTACGACAATATACGGATCCTGGTCTACGACGAGAAACGGCGCCACCGTTGCCACACGCTCCCGCACGTGGCGGCGATAGAGGATCTGGCTATCGGGTTCCAACTCGTCAGAGAGCAGGATGTTCACGTCTTTGAGGTACCAGGCATACAGTAACTTGCGAAGATACGTACCGATGCCCACTCCCGTACGCGACTGGTAGAACGATCGTGCGTTGTCCTCACCGCTCGGATAATCAATCTCCGCAATGCGAGCGTTGACGATTACATAGTCAAACGTCTTCTCACCGTAGTAGATTTCCGGTCGTTCAATGTCCATGATCCCGGTGGGCGGCACGTCCTTGAGGAAGAATGACGGCAACCCCTCGGGCGAGACCTCGTTGACGGGACTCATTACAACGCCGTAGCCGTGGGTAAACTGCAGCCTGCGGTTGACCCAAGTTTGCGCCGAGCCCGGTAGCTTCTCCGGTGAGAGCTCCCGCGCGCCGACCATCACCTGGCGATACTCGCCATCGACGTAATAGCGATCCACGTCCGCGTCGAGAATATCGTAATACAGACGGATGCTCTGCACCTGGTTGTACGTAATCAGCAGCGGTTCGGGGTCCCATAGCCGGAAGTTGCGTACCGTCAGGGGATTACCCACCAGCTCTTCTTGCGTTACCGCGGGCTCGCCCGGGTGCTCCATCTCGACGATACGGTTGAGGCCGTAGGCCTCGCGCGTGAAATCTATGTTGTTCTCAATATAGGGACGCTCACGTTCCAACTCATTCGGCTGCACCTCCAGGCGATGCGCCAAGCCTGGGTATGCCCACCCGCCCACAATCAGCACGAGCAACCACAATCCAATGCCGCCGACCGGCAGCCACTGCTTATTGAATATGCCGCCAAGGACGAGTCCAATTGCGGCCACTACAGCCAGTACAATGAGCACTTGCTGCACGGGCTGCATGATGTTGGCGTCAATGTAGCTTGCGCCATAGGCGGCGCCCCGTGTGGAAAATTCCAGCGTGTGCAGACTGAGCCAATGGGCCCAGCCCACCAGCAGCATCAGCACGAAACCCAGCACGGAAAGATGAACGCGAATGGGCGCTCCGGCAATGATGTTGCGGGGGATTTCACGCCTTTCACCCTCGTCGTCTTCCGGCGAGATCATGTATGGCAACACAAGGCGGAATCCGTACGCAAAGACCGCGACTACCAGCACCATCAAAATCGCTCGGAAGAGCCAGCCTTGCACAAACTCCAAAAGCGGAAGCGTGAAGACAAAGAACGAGAGGTCTCTTTCGAAGAGCGGATCCGTGGTGCCGAATTCAATGAGGTTCTGAGCGCGGAGAACTGTATTCCATTGTCCGGAGGCCAGCAGGCCGAAGATTACGGAAGCAATTACACCGACTATTCCGGATATAATCCGTGACGCTTGCTCGGTCCGCCGCGCTGAATTCGAGAGGAAGTCTTCGCCCGTACTGTACGCCTGCCGCGCAACAATCTTGCGGACCAGCGTCATGTTGCCAAAGTACAAGGAGCCAAAGACGACCAGCCCGGTGGCGAAAAGGCCTATTTGCAGTGAAATGATTCTGGAAAAGACATCGGTGCGCCCAAGGCTTTGATACCAGAGCCAATCAGCGATGATGTTCGGCACTACAAGCACAAGCGCGATGAGCACGACGATGCTGACGAATACTGTACCAATCACGGTGTTGCGCTGCATGGACATCCTCTCAGTTTACATCGTGCGCCGTTGATACGATGTTCCACTAAACGTGCGTAACGAGCGGAGAAAAAGAGCGCACTACCCCCATGCTACTCTCAGCACGCTGATAGTGCGCCGCTTTCGACAAAGTCGCAGTCTGCGACGAAGCCGTCGTCTTTGACGAAGCCGTCGCCAATGACGAAATCGCCACGAACCAAGCGTAATCAGCCTTTCCCGGTCTGTTATTGGGAATCAGGTTCCTTGTCCGTTTCCTCGCTTGATTCCGCTTGGCTATCGTTCGATACAACCGGGTTACCATTTGGTCCAGGCGAATCCGAGGGGCCATTACTCTCTTGGCCCAATGCCAGGCCGCCTGCGTAGCCGGTCAGTGCGGCGACTCCGGCGCCCACGGGCTCACGCTGGGATCGCTGCGCCTCAAGGATGTCCTTGACATCCTCACCGTGCAGTTCCAATTCCTCCAGGAGCCGCTCAGCAATGATATGCACCTCATCGGCATGCTCGGCCAGCAGTTGCTTTACCTCGCGGTACTGCTCATCGAGCAACGCCTCGATGCGGCGCTTGGTATCCGGGTCAATGCCGCCAAGGCCGCTGGGCATGGCAAGATACGAGTAGAAGCTGTTGCCCATGCCATAGAAGCCAAAGTACCCCATCGCCAGGCGCGTAGCCTGTTGCAAGTCTGAGGTCACCCCGGTGAGGCCGGTTCCCAGGAACAACTCCTCTGCGGCGCGACTAGCGAGGGCAACCTTGATTTCCGACAGAATTTCTTCGCGGGTCTGCGTATAACGCTCTTCGAGGGGCGTACTGGCAGCAAGACCCAGCGCACGTCCATAGCGAATGATCGTCACCTTATAGAGCTTATTCTCAGGCTGCAATAAGGCCATCGATATGGCGTGTCCGGTCTCATGGTACGCCAGTCGCCGCCGTTCCTTATCGCTCATGCTGCGGATAGGCTGGCGCAGGCCCCATTCATTCGTCTCCCGCGCTTGGCTGAAGTCCTGATAGGAAATGTAGTCGCGACCTTCAAAGTGCGCCACGACTGCCGCTTCGTTGATCAGGTACTTGATGCTGACAGGCGTATAACCCACCGTGTCGGCGGCAATCTTGTCAAGGTCGATATTCGGGTCGTGACGTACCTTATCCACGTAGTATTGGATGACGTCTTTCCGACCATCGAAATCGGGCGGGTCAATCGTAATCTTGCGGTCGAAACGTCCCGGTCGCAACAGCGCCTGGTCCAGCACTTCAGATATGTTCGTCGCACCAATAGTTAACACTACGGGTTGCACCATTCGCCCTCTACGCAGACCGAGGCGACGCAAAATCCGTGCCTTCCAACTCGTATCCACATTGGGAGGATCCATCTCAAGAAGCAGCGTATTGAGCATACCCATCCCACCGCCGCCAAACATGCCGCCCATCATGCCCGCGCCTCCGCCCATTTGCGAGGTACGCGCTGTGCCGACGGCATCGATCTCATCGATGAAGATAATGGCGGAACCATAGCGCCGCGCCAGCCGCCGCGCCTTTGCGTAAAGCATCGTGATACGCAGGTTACCGACACCCATGAACATGTTCTGAAAGCCGGGCGCAGACGCATAGGCAAAGGGCACGCCTGCTTCGGTAGCAATTGCCTGCGCTAAGTACGTCTTACCAGTACCTGGCGGTCCAATAAGTAGCAAGCCGCGTGAAACCTCGCCGCCCATACGCTTGAAGTCGCGTACACCACGCAGCAAAGTCACGATCCGCGCTGAAACTTCCAGCACTTGCTCGTTTCCGCGATAATCTTTGAAGGAGATTCCGGTCTCGCCCCCGGGCATGATCCAGTACACACGTCCGCGGCCGAGGAACCAGAACAACGCCACGAATTGAATGAGGACAAAGAGGATTGCAAAGGCAAGCTGGAAGAGCGTGGCGAAGATGAGAAACAGAATCTGCAGAACGTTGCCTGCGCCGAAGGTGGCAACAGACCACCAAAAACCGATCGCAACCAGCACCCATAGCAGGATACCGCGCCAGTGTCGACCGATGAACCCCAGGACTCCCCCTATCATAGTTTCACCGTGCCTTCCAAACTAAAGGACGATTGTTTACTGATACCGTACCACTCTGCTCTATTCGCAAGACTCCTGCGCTCCTACACCGTGCGAGCGATCCCAGTAGCAACTGCTACCCATTATAGCATGCAGTATTATGGCGATTGTCACTAGGTTCTAGACAACCTTAAGAATTGTATAAGAGTCTTCCGCTTACGGTAAGGAATATTACATTGCCGGCTTGCGGGTTCCTCTGCTCCTGCGAGACTGTCTATTGGGGAACAGCTCTCGCCATCCTGACGCCAAAGCTTGCACGAACGGGATGCATTGCGAGAACACAGTCGGGAATCCGGCAACCGATCTGCATCGCAATCAGGTCTTCGGGAGCCGATTCCTGCCATGCGCCGCCAGAGCAACCACGTTTGGCTCGGAACCGGGCCAATCGTTCAGGGACGGAAGCAGTCCACCCAGAGAGAAAATAAACTATGACCGTTGATAAAAGTGACATTCGCGCGGGACTTAAAGAGCTTGGCATCATGACCGGCGACCTGCTTCTTGTCCACAGTTCGCTGCGCAGCTTCGGTTACGTGCAAGGCGGCGCCAATACAGTTATCGATGCGCTCCTGGAGACGGTTGGCGACGGCGGCACGGTCCTTGTGCCTACGTTGACCTTCTCAGTCCTGAAGTCCTTGCCGCATCGCTTCTCAGTGAGAAATTCGCCATCATCGTCCGGTCTGATCACCGAGACGTTTCGCCAGCGGAAGAACGCGCTGCGCAGCCGACATCCCGTCTCTTCAGCCGCCGCCATTGGACCCGATGCGGCCTACCTGACTGCCGATCATCGCGATACTCCCTGTGGCCCGGATTCACCATACTTCCGCCTTTACGAGCTTGGCGGCAAGGTCGTTTTCTTTGGTGCGTCGCTCGGCTCGAATACGGTCTTTCACTGCGCTGAGGAGATCGCGCGTCCCGCTTACTTGGGCTTCGCAACGATTGAAGACGCAGTTGTAGTAGACGCAGACGGCCGCAGCCGCACCGTAACTGCCCGTCGCTACGACTGCTTCGATCGCGGGATTACTCGGCATCTTGGCAACATGGAGCCGGTGTTCCGCGAGCGCGGTCTTTTGAAGCGGACCGTAATCGGAGAGAGTCGTACATACGTCATCAATGCCCGCGAAAACGTCGACGTGTCTTGTGAGACATTGACGACGAACCCAGACTACATCCTCTCACCACGCTCCTGACAACATCTTGCATGTTTAAGACTTTATGGAAACTACATAGTGTGCTATAGTGTTGACTGTATTAGTGCTAGAGTGCTTTGGTGCTCGGCACGGTTGAGTTTGTTTGCTCGGACGTCCCGTTTGCACGGACGAGTCGTCAAAAGACGGCGGAGGTATGCCCATGCGATGCCCACAGTGCGCCAAGCATGATACCCGAGTGGTTGACAGTCGACCGGAAGAAATGAGCATTCGCCGCCGTCGTGAGTGTGGGAATTGCGGTCACAGGTACACCACGTATGAGCGCTTGGAAGTGCTGGCTTGCCCACACTGTGAATCTATCGAATCCCGCGTCGCCACATACCAACTGCTCAGGGCCGGTGCGCGGCGCTTCCGCGAGTGCCTGCGCTGCGGGAGAGAGTTCACGACCACCGAGCGGGTGGATCCCGTGCCGTTGACGGTGGTGAAACGTGACGGGCGGCGGGAAGAGTTTAACCGTGGGAAGCTGCGCGACAAATTAAGCACGGCGTGCTGGAAGCGCCCGGTGAGTTCGGAGCACATTGGGCAGATTGTGGACCGCATCGAACGCGACTTGCTTGAGCTAGGTGAACCCGAAGTAGAGTCCACGGTCATTGGCGACAAAGTGATGCAGCGCCTGCGCATTCTCGATGAAGTTGCCTACGTGCGGTTCGCCTCAGTCTACCGCCACTTTGAAGACATCGACAGCATTGCTGAAGAGATTGCCGAGTACCAAGAGTGGAAGCGCAGCCGCGCCCAGCCCGATCAGATTGCTCTCCTGCCGGAAGAGTCTCCGGTCTCCTGATAAATCGCTGGCATTCACTTAAACGTTTAAGGCTAGTGGCGCTGCCCGGCGTCCAGCGGAGGCTAATCTTTGCAAACCTTCCCAACGACATAGCGTAGCTGTCTAGCGAGTTTCCTGGCCGCATGCGCAATTTCCTGTTCTTCTGGGCGCCTCCACTACTCTGGATGGCCCTCATCTACTACGGCTCCGCCCAACCTACACTGCCGTCGCTCTCGCATAGTCTGTTGGACCAACTCCTAAAGTATGGCGCTCACTTTGTTGAATACGCCGTGCTGGCCCTGCTCTGGTATCGGGCCATATATTCCCGTTTCTCCCACCCCATCATCCAGCCTTTGGCATTCGTCATTGTCGCCATCTACGCCCTGAGCGATGAGTTTCACCAGTCCTTTGTGCCAGGGAGAAGCGCCACGTGGCAGGACGTGGCGGTCGATCTGCTCGGCGGCGCGTGCGCCCTCTTACTTTGGAATGCCGCGCAACAGTTGTGGAATCGCCTCAACAATTCGCAGGAAGAGCACCGGTAAAATCGCTAGTCCGGCATTCTGCCTACTTACCAATACAGAATTCGCCGAAAATGCGGTCGAGCAGGTCCTCTGACGCGCTTTCGCCCGTTAGCTCGCCCAGCGCATTGAGTGCCGCGCGCAATCCGATGCAGACAAAGTCTTCCGGGAGGCCGTCTGCTGCCGCGCAACGCGCCTCCTCAAGCGTAGTTTGCGCTTCCAGCAATACCGCCTGGTGGCGGGCCGAGGTGATAATGGCGCTTTCCGTCTGCAGCCCTTCTTGCAGCAAATTCCGGCCGATTTCAGCTCGCAGTGCGTCGAGGCCGTCGCTGGAGACTGCGGAAGTCAGCACAATCGAGCAGCCTGGCAGCAGGTCCATTACGTCCCTTGGAAACAGTACCTGCGGCTTGTCGGCCTTGTTCAATGCAATTATCGCCTGCCGCTCGGGGTCTCCTTCCTGAGCATCCTTGACATCCGCGATTACCCTACGGTCGGTAGGTTGGAGCGGCATGCTGCTATCCAAGACCACGATGATCAGGCGGGCCGCCGCCAACGACGCGCGGCTCCGTGCCACACCAATTTGCTCGACCACATCCTGCGTCTCCGCAATACCCGCGGTGTCGGCCAACAGCAGCGGTATGCCGCCAACGTCAACGGTTTCCTCGAGCACGTCGCGTGTTGTGCCGGGAATATCCGTCACAATAGCTCGGTCTGCCGACAAGAACGCATTCAACAAGCTCGACTTACCGACATTGGGGCGACCTACCAGCACGGCGGGCACGCCATCACGCACCACGGCGCCGCTGGGAGCAGTGGCTAGCAGTTGATTCACGCCGGAAAGCATGAGTGCTACGGACGCTGCCACCTCGTGGGAAGGGACCGCCGGCACGTCGTCTTCACTGAAGTCGATGTTCGCTTCCAGGCGTGCGAGCAAGCCGAGTACCTGCTGGCGCAACTCCTGCACCTGACGCGACAAACGGCCTTCCAGTTGGTCGAGCGCAAATGAGAGCCCCTTGCCCGTGCGTGCTTGCACGACGTCCATTACCGCTTCGGCTTGCGCCAGATCGAGTTTGCCGTTGAGAAAGGCCCGCAGCGTAAATTCGCCCGGTTGAGCCAGACGCGCGCCGTGATCCAAGAGCATTCCAAGCGTCCGCCGCAGTACCGCCGGGCTGCCGTGGCAAGAAAATTCGAATACATCCTCACCCGTGTACGAGTGCGGCCCACGCATGTAGGTGCAGAGGGCCTGGTCCACGCGCTCGTCACGTACCGAATCGAACACGAGCCCGACATACGACCGGTGGCTCTGCCACTTGCCGGGATTCTGCCGCCGAAAGCAATGCCTGCCGATCGCCAAGGCTTCACGGCCGCTCAAGCGGACAATCCCGATGGCGCCCTCTCCCGGCGGCGTAGCCACAGCGGCAATGGTATCCTCAAGGTTCACTCGCGCCATCCTCGAGCTTGGATTATGTAGTCCCAAGCGGGGTTTTGACCATTAGTTCCGATTTAGCCAAGTTCCTTTTCCCGGTTGCTGTACAGCAAACATCTCCGTTCGTGCTTCGACAGGCTCAGCACGAACGGAAACGGCGTTCTTCGGTCAGCGGGAAAGCGCACAAACGTCTACAGATACTGCTGGTCTTGAATCGTATAAACGCAATCCAACGTCAACTCTCGTTCATCGTTGGCTCAACTCCCAGGTCCTCGATCGTGAATATGTGCCCATATCTGTAGCCAGCCGCCGCTATTTCCACCGCGCCGCCCTGCAGTCGATCCACCAGAGTCCAGATGCCAGTTACGCAAGCACCCGCGTCCTTAACCGCCTCCGCAGCACGCAACACCGAACCGCCCGTTGTCACCGTATCCTCTAGAATCGCCACGCGCATTCCGGGCTGCAGAGGCCCTTCCACTTGTTTTCCGGTGCCGTGCTCCTTGGCGCGGCTGCGCACAATCAGCGCCGGGACAGACGCGCCTGCGGTAAAGCTGGCAACTGCAACGGCCGTCACCACGGGGTCCGCAGCCACCGACATACCGGCCACAGCATCCGGCAGGGGTTCGCCCAGCGCCCTGAGCATCACGCGACCTGTCAGGAAAGCTCCTTCAGCCGACAACGTAACGAGGCGGCAATCAATGTAGTAGCTCGCCCGCTGACCGGAGCTCAAGATGAAGTCACCTTCTTTGATCGCTTCCTTCTGCAATAACTCACGCAACCGCTCTCGTTCAACATCCACGGAGATTCCCTTCCTTAGCAAGATCCTGCAACACTCCAAATTTTAGCCAGCCGAAGTTGCCCTGACCAGAGCTATGGCACTACGGTCGCAGTTACGTTCTGCAACGAGACTGCATGCAGAAAATCAGCTACTAACCTACGTCGATCCACCCAGCAACCTGTAGCAGACTACAGTTGGATAACTTGAATGCCCGGAGGCACGGTTGACACATCCCGACTCACCCACGGACAATACAAGCTATCCACGAAGCTGAACCACATAGCCTATACTTGGCTCTCGCTCCGCAAGAAACCATGGGACAGAACACGCTCAAGGGCATATTCTTCGATCTAGGCGGCACCCTGGCGACGGCATATCCTTCGGTAACGGAACACATTTCTCAGACCCTTGCCGATCTTGGACATCCCATTCCGCATCGCGAGATTGCGAGCGCGGCCGCAATAGTCTCACCGGATTTCGATGACCCCAGCAATCGAGGGTGGTCGCTATCGCATGAGCGCTCGTACGCCTTTTGGATTGGCTACTACACTGAACTCTTACAAGAACTCAAGATCTCACCTACTGAACGCGCTACATATGCCTTGCACATCTATAACAGACTGAGCAGACCGCAGGGTTACGCGCTCTATCCTGACGCAATTCCGGTGCTAGAGCAATTGGCGGGAGCGGGATACACTCTAGGACTGATTTCCAATTGGGAAGCCTGGGGCATGGAGCTTATTCCGTACCTGGGTATTAGTCGGTATTTCCCCACGCAAGTGCTTTCGGGCTGCGTCGGCCTTGAAAAGCCGGATACGGCCATCTTTACGCTCGCGCTTGCAGAGGCCAATATCGCGCCCGAACACGCACTCTACGTCGGCGACAGTGTGCGGTTCGACATCGAGCCGGCCCTGGCGATCGGTATGCGCGCAGTCCTGATCGACCGCCATGCCGAACGCAGCGACCGCGGCGCCTCGACCATCCGGTCCCTCCGCGAGCTCTTTAGCCATGAATCCATACGTTGCTCGTAGGCAGACGCTCGCACCGCTGGCTGAAGGGAATGGGGTACATCAATGGCACGTGTAAGCATCAATCCTGAACTCGCAAACGATCTTGGGACTTTGCTGGCAGCAAAGTTCGGGCACAAGAGTTTTCTGCCACTCCAGGAAAACGTCATCAAGCATGTCTTGCATGGTCAAGATTCTCTAGCATTGATGCCCACAGGCAGCGGTAAGTCTTTATGCTACCAATTGCCCGCGCTCTGTCTCGAAGGCTTAACGTTAGTCGTTTCCCCGCTCATTGCGTTGATGAAAGATCAAGTTGATGCCCTGAAGAGCCGCGGCATTGCCGCCGACTTTATCAACAGCACCATGAGCGCCGCGCAAGCGCGGCGCGTGCAAGTGGCCGCCTACAAAGGCCGCCTCGACATCCTGTACGTTGCTCCCGAGCGCTTGGCCATGCAGCAGTTTCGGGACTTTCTTCACGCTGTGAAACTCGCACTGATCGCCATAGATGAGGCGCACTGCATCTCCGAGTGGGGTCACGATTTCCGGCCCGATTACCGCACGCTGCAAGTGCTGCGGGATAACTTCCCTGCGGTGCCGGTAATCGCGCTCACAGCCACTGCGACGGAACGCGTGCGGCAGGACATCCTCGACCAACTACGTATGCCCGACGCCGCCCGATTCGTCGCCAGCTTCAACCGGCCAAACCTGACGTATGACGTTAGACCCAAGCGGCGGAGCTTTGCAGCGCTTGTAAAATTGCTGGACGAGCATCGCAGCGGCGCCGCCATCGTCTATCGCTTCTCCCGGCAGAATACAGAGAGCCTTGCCGCCGAGCTATGCAGTCACGGCTTCAATGCACTGCCCTATCACGCCGGCTTGGACGACACGGTGCGCCGGGAGACTCAAGAGCGATTCCTGGGAGATGACGTCCCGATCATTGTGGCGACAATCGCGTTCGGCATGGGGGTGGACAAGCCGAACGTGCGTTTGGTTGCACACTATGACCTGCCAAAGACCATCGAGGGCTACTACCAAGAAACCGGACGCGCCGGGCGCGACGGACAGCCAAGCGCATGCGTGCTTTTCTACTCGTACGGCGACAAGATCAACCAAGATTACTTCATTAACCAGATCGAGGATGACGCAGAGCGGGCGCATGCCGCGGAAAAACTTGCCAGGATGGTAGCCTACAGCGAAGCGAAGACCTGCCGGAGGGCATTCCTGCTGGACTACTTTGGGGAAGAGTGGCGGGAAGAGAATTGCGGTGGCTGCGACGTCTGCCTTGCCAAGACGCGGCAAGTGGAGGCCACACACACATTTGACGGCACTGAAATCGCGCAAAAGGTGCTGTCGGCAGTCATACGGACGGGCGAGAGGTTTGGGATGAACCACGTCGTTGACGTCCTGCGCGGCAGCCGCTCGCGTCGGGTTCTGCAATTTCACCACGACACGCTGCCGGTCCACGGCATCGCACGAGACATGACCAAGGAAGAGCTGCAGGACATCGTCGACCAGCTCATCGACAAAGACCTCATCGCGCGCAGCTCGACCAGCAGTTACCCAACGCTTTACGTAACCTCAGAAGGGAAGGCCCTACTCAAGAACCGAGAGTCTGTGACGCTCATTGGACATCCTCCGCCGAACCCATCAGTGGAGCAGCAACCCGACAAAACCTTATTCGAAAAGCTACGCGCCCTGCGCGCGGAATTGGCCGCTGAGTTAGCCGTGCCAGCCTACGTAGTCTTTCCCGATGTCTCGCTGCGGCAGATGGCTGCATATCTCCCAACCGACCGTGCGGCGCTGCTCCAGGTCAAGGGTGTAGGTGAAGACAAACTGCGCCAGTTCGGTGATCGGTTCATCGGCGAAATCCGTCAACACGTAGAGGAGTGTGGCGGCGCCAATCCGCCTCCTGCCTCAGAGGGAACCACGCACGCGAGAGCCAATTCAGACTCAGAGGAAGTCCGAGATTCTCATCCCCGTGCTTACGAGAAGTGGACATACGAAGAAGACGAACAGCTCACCGCTCTCTACAAAGCGGGACGCTCAATTGATGAAATTGCGTCAGAATTGGGCCGCCGACCCTCCGCCGTAGTATCGCGGCTGCGACAGTCCGGCACTGCATCTGAACGCCGCTTGCACCTAAATGAAACCGAGAAGCACACTCTGGAGCTGGCACGTGCAGGACTCAACGTCCAGGAAATCGCCGCACGGCGCGAATTGTCGCCCGGCACGGTGATTACGCATCTAGAGCGCATCGCCGAGACGAATGAAACCCTCGACGTCATACACATGCTCCCCCCGCCCGACCGTTGCAAGCACATTGCGGACGCCTTCCGCCAGGCTGACAGCGATTATCGCCTAGCGCCGGTCAAAGAGCAACTCGGTGACGACTATTCGTATGAGGAGTTAAGGATGGTGCGCATGCACCTGCGGCAGCTTCAAACGACGAGAGAGCGTCCATAATAATTAGCCCCTTTGGAAGTAGGAATAATCGTGGGTAATAGTCCAGGCGACGACGCCGATCCGCCGCTGGGTTGGAAGGTAATTGAATCGAAAGTGGCCTACAGTGGACGCTTCCCGGTGCGGGAAGACGTGCTGGAAGCGGAGCTTGACGGCAGGCGCATGCTCTACACGTACCTGGACATTCGCCGCGATGCGGTTGCCATCTTGGCGCTTACCGACGCTGGCGAAGCCGTGCTGGTGCGGCAATACCGCCACCCGTTGCGTAGCACCACGCTCGAGGTGCCTGCAGGCGCGCTCGATCCCGGTGAAGACCCCCCATCCGGCGCACTGCGAGAGTTGGAGGAGGAGACGGGGTACCGGGCAAGAGAGATTAGACCGTTAGGTCTGTATCATCCCAGCGCACCATTGCTGCCGCTCACGATGCGTCTTTACTTCGCAACCGAACTTGACTATCATGCACCAAAGCGTGATGAGTTCGAGATCATGCAGGTTGAGCTCGTGCCCGCAAGGGACCTCTTGCAGCAAGTTCTCGACGGCAAGCAGCCGGAGGCAGCACTGACGGTGAGCGTCTTGTGCGCCGCCCAACGCGGCTGGCTGCCAACATGACGTTTGCTGGCACGTACCAGTTTTTCCGGCGAAGTCCGGAATCCAGGCCAAGAAGAAACAAACTATGCGCAATGACTCTGTAATCCTCGTGGGCGCGGACAATCTCGCTGAACGTGTGGAAGCGTACAAACGCCTGCTGCCGCCGGAGGCTATAGCGATTCTCAAGCCCGATAGCACCAGCGACAGTCGGAATACGTTTCTCGGCGTTCCCGTTGCACATGAGTGGCCGAGCCATAGCGAGGGGCTCGCGGACATTGCCGGTGACGTCACCTCAAGAGCCATTAACTTGCGCCGCGCCTTGGAAAGCGGCAGGCAGGCAATCATCCATCCGCCTTTTGGCGATTCATATACGAATGCAGAGGCTATTCTCGCAGCAGCCGGCGGCTCTGTACGCGTCGCACTGCCGGTGCACTTTACCCACAAGTACGAGACCGCCGCTCAGTCCGCAAAATCGGGAATCGGTGACATCATCACCGTGCGCGCCATCCGTGTATTTCCCCCTACCCAGGTGTGGCAGCAGAGCCTTTTTCACCTAATGGAATCACTCGAATTGTTGGGAGGCCCCTTGCAGAGAATCTATGCAAGAGCAGCCGCGCTGAAGTCAGCGAACACCGACACCGTGTTCTGCAACGGCCGCTATGCAAACCGTGCCATTCTTTACGGCGAGATGAGCGCCGCCTACCCCAGCAGCTACAGCAAAGAAGTAATCGAAGTCACCGGACGCGATGGCATGGTGGAATACGACTCCAATGCCCGGAGCTTCTGGATGGCGTCCGAGGGCGGAGTGTCGCTCACGGAGGCATACCACCGCACGCCATATGAGAAAATGGCCGCCGCCTACGTGCAGTCATGGCAAGCAGAAGAAGCGGAGCTCTCAAGCCTTCCTGATGCCTTGCCTGCGCTGCGCGCTTTCTGGGCAGCCATGGAGAGCATTGATAGAAATGAAGCAGTGACGATATGAGTGCAACGCGCGCGTTGAATATTGGCGTCATTTCGTTCGACCACGGCCATCAGAACGGGTACGTTTCTGCCATGCTCGAACTACCTTCGGCAAATCTCGTTGCCGCAGCCGATGCCGTGCCCGAACAGCTCAATAGCATGCATGCTATGCTCGCCGCCCATCCGGCAGCGCCGGATGTAAAAGTCTTTTCCGACTATCACGAACTCTTGGAGCTCGACGAGGTGGAAGCAGTCTCGATCTGCTCTGCCAACGCCGACCACGCGCAGATGACCATCGATGCAGCGCAAGCCGGCAAGCACGTCCTCTGCGAGAAGCCGCTCTGCATCACGCTGGAAGAAGCAGACGCGATGATTGCCGCCTGCCGCGATGCCGGTGTGCACTTGGCCACCGCCTACCCCTGTCGCTTTGCGCCCGTCGCGTGGCAGGCCAAGCAGCGCGTGGAAAACGGGGAGATTGGCGATATCCTCGCCATGCACGGCACGAACCATCTCAGGCCGTTTACAGAAGGGTGGTTCATCGATCCGCAACGCTCCGGCGGCGGCACGATTCGCGACCATATCGTACACGTCACCGACCTGATGCGGTGGTTTACGGGTAAAGAAATTGTGGAGGTGTACGCCGAGGGAGACACGCTGAAGCGGCCGCACATTGCCGTGGATGACGTCGCAATCCTCGTCGAGACGTTTGAAGGCGGTATCCTGGCCTCCACCGACCCCTCATGGAATCGACCGGAAAACTGGTCCAAGTGGGGCAACGTCTATCTTCGCCTGCTCGGAACCAGGGGCATGATCGAAATTGAAATCACGGGACAAGCCCTGGTGCGCACTGAAGCGAAGAGTGGTTCTGTCTCGTCGATTGATACATCAGAGTCAATGAATTACTATTTGCTTAAGGATTTTTGCGAAGCAATTATCGCTGGACGCTCTCCATTGGTCACAGGGGAAGACGGTCGCGCCGGGGTGGAAGCCATCCTCGCTGCATATCAGTCCATTGAAGAAGGACGACCAATTCGTATTGGCTCACGCCAATGCGGCTGATGCCGATGCGGCTGACGCTGGTGCGGCTAAGGACGGTGAGGTCTGCTGCGCGAAGGTTAGGAGACGTAGTCATTGTGATAGAGAACCTATGAATATCGCTCCGTTGAGTGGAGGAAAGTAATGCGAAGACGTCTTTTCTTGGTAGTCGCTGGCGGCACGCTTCTAAGCGCCTGTAGGCTTGGCATTGGGGAAGCGCCGCCTGAAGAAGCGCAGTTCATCCCCTTACGCATCCTCACGTATTCCGAGATCGTTCACCGTGGGAAAGAAGCAATTCTTCACGCGGCTTCTAAAGAAGGTAGCGAGCTCACCCCTGCGCTGATGCGCGGTGAGGAGACCATAGCCATCGAGGAGTTCACATCCAAGATGGCGGGAGATGACGGTTATGTGCGGTGGACCTGGACCGTGCCCGAAACGCTTGAGCCCGGCACGTACACTATTGTGGTGACGGCAGTGGCTGCTGAAGGCGAGATTTCGTGGACTGAGGAATTCGAGGTTAGGTAGCGTCGCCTAAGGGGATGGCCATGGTGGGTGACCGCCTGAATACCGCTGTTGTCGGTGTTGGACTCATTGGGGAGCAGCACGCCGACGTCTATGCCGCGTATGAACGGTCGAATCTCTCGCAAGTTTACGACGCCAATCCCGAGCGCGCACAGGCTGTGGCAGAACGCCTGGATTGCCAGGTTGCCCCCAACTTAGAGGCAATTGCAGCCTCAGACGCAGCGCTCGTAAGCGTGGCTACACCCGATTTCGCCCACCGCGACGCGGTCGTTACCATGCTGGAAGCCGGCAAGCACGTGCTCGTCGAGAAGCCGCTGGCCACCACCGTCGCCGACGCCGTGGCAATGGTACAAGCCGCCGAACGCAACAATCGCTTGTTCAGCGTGAGCCTTGGCAATCGCTGGGTAAACGACATTCAAGAACTGCGCGATTGTGTGCAAAGCGGCGAGATTGGCGAGCCGGTTTTTGGCTTCTCGCGCCTCTCCGACACGATATGGGTGCCCACGCAGATGCTTTCGTGGGGCAGTCAGTCCGGACCCCACTGGTTCCTCTTCCCTCACACCATGGACTACATGCGCTGGGTCATCGGCCAAGAAGCGGTCAGCGTCTATGCCCGCGGCGAAAAGCGCCTGCTGCCTGAGAAGGGCGTGGATGCCTATGACTTCGTGCAGGCCATGGTGGAATTCGAGAATTGCACAATCACCTTTGAGACTTCCTGGATTGTGCCGGAAGGGTACCCTGCTATCGTCGAACAATACCTCTCCCTGTATGGGACGAAGGGCAAGGTTACCCTTGATCGCTCGAATCGCGGTTTCACCTTGGATACCGAGTCCCGCCAACTGACGATACGGCCCAAGATGTGGTCGTACTTCAAGACTGACCACTCCTGGGGCAATTCCATGCGCAACATGGTGGACTGCGTGCTGGACGGCGGCGAACCGGCGATACCGGCACGGGACGGCCTGGCCGTAGTCGCCATGATAGAAGCTGCCGAACGCTCGATCCTCACCGGCCAGCCGGTGCGACCGGCCGACCTGATCGCGGAGCATATATAGGAAAGTAACCAGCCGGCCCCCGAGAGATTGCCCGAGATTGCACACACTCCTTGAGGAACCCACTGCACAGTCTTGGTCAGCGTTGCAAGGACACTCGCTCTTCCTGGGGAGACGGCCGGGGTAAGGGGAAGATGCCGCAATCAAGCCGATTTCCACCAGTTTAGCATAGCTTCACAATACCTGCCACACACACCGATACCGAGGTCTACTAAATGGAGAACGGGGAAATGAACCAGATCGGCATCGGCGTCATTGCCGCCGGACAGATGGGGCAGCGGCACGCCAACGTCTACCGGCAACTTCCCGAGGTGGAGCTGCGTGCGGTAGCAGACCTGAATGCGCAAGCCGCCCACGCAGCCGCCGATCCGGCCGGCGCAGCCGTCCACACCGACTGGCACGACTTGCTTGCGCGTGACGACATTCAGGCGGTGAGCATCTGCCTGCCGGACTGGGACCACCGTGACGCCGTGATTGCGGCAGCGGAGGCTGGCAAGCACATATTGCTTGAAAAGCCTTTGGCCATTGACGTTGCCGATGCAGACGACATGGTCGCCGCAGTGGAGCGCACCGGCATCACGCTGCTGGTGGGGCACACGCTCCACTTCGACCCCCGCTACGCCATGCCTTTGGAAGACTACCGGCGCGGCGCAATCGGCGACATCATTCACGTCTTCGCCCGCCGCAATAATCCCATCACCAGCGCCGAGAAGTTCGAGGGCAACACCACGGTGTTGCAGTTCTTGGGCATTCACGACATCGAATACGTGCTCTCGATGGTGGACGAGCCGGTGGTGCGCGTAACCGCGGAGTCGCACCAGGTGCTGGCGACAAAACTCGGCATCGATGACGCGGTCTTTACGCTCGTAAAATTCGCCTCCGGCGCCGTTGCCAGCTTCGAGCATGCCTGGACCTTGCCCGGTCAGACGTATCGGGCGCTGGACGCGCGCCTCGACGCCGTCGGTACCGAGGGGATGATCCGTATAGATTGCGCCCCCGCCACGAGCATGACGATAGGCCAAGAGCAGGTCGAGACCCACGACACGTGGTACGGCCCGACGCTGGACGAGAACTACGTGGGCGCTATCTTCCACGAGGTCAAGCACTTCGTAGACTGCGTGCGCACTGGCAAAGAACCGGCGGTAAAGCTAGTGCACGCCTATGAAGCAGTGCGCGTGGTGGATGCGGCACAGCGGTCAGCCGCCAGCGGCAAGCCAGTCAACCTGGCAACGGGCACGTAGCGTTCACGGGGTCTTCTTTGCTTCTCGTCCATCAGGCGGATCGTCAGGTGTTCCAAGCTACCAGCGGACCACTTACCGTTCGTGCTGAGGGCTGCGCGAAGCCCTTGTCGAAGCACATCCCAAGTCAGAGCGGGTCCAGACCGGCTATCCGTTCGTGCTGAGCCTGTCGAAGCACTCTTCAGCGGACGCTTGCATGCCACCTGTGCTCACGCAACGACCCGCTCTAGCTGACCAAACACCTTCTCGAACGCTCGTACGTACCCCGCCATGAGTGTTTCATCGTTAGGCGGGGTCAGGCCCATAAGCGGAATCACTCTATCCACCGCGTTGGATGCATGCGGATAGTCTTCCGGGCGATATTCTATCGAGCCGTCGTAGCAGCACGTCCAGGGGCAGCCGCGGCCGTAGCCTTCCTGCTCCTGAAAGAGCGTCATGCGCGGCAACAAGAACTCCGCACGCCCAAGGCCGACGCCTTCCGCGCGCAGCGCCTCCCGCACTTTCTCGCTCGCAGTTCCCGCTTCGACATCCAGTCCCGCCTCCTCCGGCGCGAACTCCGCCACATAGCGGAAGTAAACGTGGGTGCGATTAGGGGGCACGTGCGGCAATCGGAGTCCAGGGATGTTTGCCAGATGCTCGTTTAGATAGCTGGCGTTCGCCTGGATGTGCGCCGTTGTCTCGTCAATGCGCGTCAGTTGCGAGCGGATGAAGGCGTTGGTCATTTCGGTGCCGCGATACATCCAACCCATGCCGTAGACGTTGTACTCGCGTTCGCCGTCCGAGCGCCGCCGCTCGCCGAACTGCTGCACCCGCGCCGCCATGTCCCACGCTTCCTCGTCGTCGGTGACCAGCGCGCCGCCTTCCCCGCCGGGCAGGTTCTTATTGCCGTTGAAGCTGAACGCGCCGATGTGACCGAGCGTACCGACCGATTGCCCGTTGTACGTCGCCGCCTGCGCCTGGCAACAGTCCTCGATCACCTTCAACCCATGCTTCGCCGCCACCGCCATGATGCCGTCCATGTCGGCCGGCAGGCCGTAGAGGTGCACCGGCAGAATGGCGCGGGTGCGCGGCGTGATCTTGGCCTCGACATGCTTGGGGTCCAGCGTGTAAGTTGCCGGATCGATGTCGGCAAAGACCGGGATCGCGTTGTGGTGCAAGATGCTGGTCGCCGTAGACGACCACGACATGGGCGTGGTGATGACCTCGTCGCCCGGCTGCACACCCGCCGCGGCCACGGCCATGTGCAATGCCGCCGTGCCGCTGTTCGTCACCAGGCAGTGCCGCGCGCCTACGTACGCCGCCCACTCCTCCTGCAACGCCATGGCTTCCGGCGCCGCCGCACCCCACAGCACACCCCGCTCCAGCACACCCATCACCGCGGCTTTGTCCGCCTCCGCCACCTGCGGCCACGGCTGCACGGCACTCTCGCCTACTACCTGCGGGCCGCCAAGGATTGCAGGCTCATTCTGCTTGCCTAGCATTGCTAACTCCTTCACGCAACATCACACGTCAGCTGAAACAGGCCTTATCAGCCATGGTAATTGTATTGGCAAATTCACCGGCTTACGCATTCAGGCTCCACAAGGTACAGCAATCACTCTTATCGGATCTCACTGTGGCGGGTTTGCAGGTGCCAGATTGCCGTCTTCTCCCCTTTTCACCAAGGCGCGCAATTCCGTTCCATCCCGGGCTACTGTGTAGATGTGGGGTGGTATTTGGAGGTCGAAATCACCCGGTACATAGATAGCGATGCGCTCTCCATCGGGAGACCACGCTCCAACGCGCCAGGCTTTGGCAAGAGGATTCGCAAGCTCCACGCGACGCGCGTTGCTGCCGTCTCGTCCGACGATGAAGAAGTGACTGTCAGAGCCAATCAAGAGTTCCAATCCGTCCGGCGACCACAACACCTTGGAGACACGCCACTCAGGATCTTGCGCTGCCAGCACCTGCGTTATGTCGGCACCGTCAGGTCGCACCGTATAGACGCCGACTGGCTCGCCCTTCTCATCGGCCATCACAAAAGCTAGAAGCTCTCCATCCGGCGACCATGCCGGTAAGACCGGTGTCTTCCAGTAGTATTTCGTGGACTTCACACTTAGATCCGATACTGCGATTACAACCGGGCCGGCTACTCGCGTCCACTCCGTGCCGTCGGACCGAATGGTGTAAAGGAATCCACCCTCATAGGCGGCCAGAAACGCCAAGCGCTCCCCGTCCGGAGACCACAGTTGTGGCGCTTGTACTATAGATACGTAGTAGGTTTTCTCCTTCAGGGTAGGCGTGACAGTCGCTATACCTCCCTGCTCCACATCCGACATGTCTGCATCTATGGCGACAAAGTATGTACTCTCCTTCCCCATATAAAGTGTCGTGAGCGCTGTCCCCTCCTGTACATCGGACCCGTCAACCGCCATCGTGTAGATCTCCCCAGCCCAGTAGGCGATGCTCGTCCCATCCGGCGACCAGGCCGGATAGTGCTCAAATCCGTTGTTCCGTGTTAGCCGCTCCTTGCCGGTGCCATCAAGATTGATAACGGCGAATTCATACTCATGGTCGGTCCGGCGCTCCTCATCTACATTCGGCCCTGCCACTGGGAACTCGCAGGACGTGTAGACTACGCGCGTACCGTCCGGAGACAGTTTAAAGTAGAAGCCGTGCAGAAAACTGAACCGCAGTTCGCGCTCCCATATGGGATGCCGAGGATCCGCATCTACAAGCATTCGCAACCGCGTGCCTTCACGATCAACCACACTTATCGTCCCGAGGTGATCGAATACGAGATGCCCGCCATCCGGCGTCCATTGCATCACCTGCTCGAAATGATACTTGCCTTGAACAGGACCTAACTGAGGACCACAAGACCCGTAATATTCTCTGACAACTCTCCCACGCCGATTCACATCCCTATCGCTGCTCACATCAACCCCGGTGCCGGCGGTGTTTGTCTCACAGCCGGCGAGGCCCGCCGCCAACGCCAAGAAGAGAAACCCAACCAACCGCACGTGTACTCGATGCAATGGAATGCGCACTTTCAAATTCCTCAGTTACTGCGTCTGATAGAGCGCATAGATCGCAATGATTTCTAACGGCTGGGGGCATCCAAGATCTTCAGCAGCACTTTGCAACACCGGAGACTACTCCTCGCTAAACACCACGTATCCGAACCGGTTTGGCATATGGAACTGGATTTCGCCGGTGGGGGACCAGGCGGTGTATTCATCGGCGTCGTGGGCGCGGTCGATGCGGTAGAAGTTGGCGCGCCAGCGGTCGCCGTGGCGGGGCGGAATGTGGGGCGCGGTCATGCACTGGTCGAAGGGGATCGCAATCTCGGTCGACCAGGCGGTATCCGTGCCGTCGAAGGAGTTCACCTTGCCGTCCACCTGCACCGCCGTCTGCAGGTCGGGGCAGTCCCAGCACAAAAGTTCATGACTCTTGCCGCCGCGCCGGAAGACGGCGAGGTCCACGAGCACATTGTTCGGGCTGACCTCGAATTCGAGGAACGACCATTCATCGCTGTCGTCATCCAGGAAGACCTCCACCACCTCTTCATCCCACAAAGGCTCATCGCGATTCTTGAGCGTGCCCCAAATGTAGGGGTCCTCTGCCTCAAAGCCGACGTAGAGGTACGTATCGTCCCAGAGCGCGCGCACGACCGTGGGATAGCGCGGGGCATCCCCGCTGACGGTTTCCACTAAGCGCATCGGCTCCGCTTGCTGCCAGGCCGGTTCGTCGAGCGCGCCGTCGACAGTGATGGGCGAGGTAGCCCGGTGGCAGGTGTAGGAAGGGAGTGGGGGAAGACTTGGAGTTGTCATTAGCCATTCTTTCTTGCTAGAGAGTAGAACAGTCACTGAATTAGGGTGTGTTTATACTATGACCGTCATTCCCGCGAAAGCGGGAATCCATCTGCTAGAGGCACCAGGTTGTGGCGGCATGCAGGGAAAACAAGCGGTCGCATACGCACACAATGCGCTTGTCAACCGTTTTCGTGCACTCTGCGGCGCAAAGCGCGCTAGAATTCTGCGCCAAACCCTTGAGATTCCTCGCTGTCGCTCGGAATGACATTAAGATTAAACAGACCCTAGTCTAAATTCGCAAAATCGTGCTTCGACAAGCTCAGCACGAACGGATGTATTGCTTCAAGATATCTATCCCGATCCCCCTACTCGATCCTTTCACCCAAAACCTCTTTCTGATCAGCTTTTCGCGCCAGCGGGTTCTCATTCTTCCATTCGCCCCCGTATCGAGTCGGGGCAGGATCTGAGCACTTCGGCAAGCTCAGCGCAGGCCTGTCGAAGAGCATTCCTCCAAAGGCTACGGTGTTCCTGAGAAGGAGTTTAGTCAGAACTGTCAGCTAGCGACAGCACAAGCCAGCACCGTAATGGGTCCGACTTACTTCCACTAGAGAACGGCGGCGAGGCTATCTTTCCGGCTACATCACATCTAACCACACCGGGCTGGACCACGCCATTTCTTCATCCTCTTGCGTCACGCGCACATAGTAGTAGTCGCCCGTGCGCGCTGCGGCGGTATCTTCCCACGCCAAGTCAACGCCATGCGACGGATTCTGCCACGTATGCACGTCCTCATTGTTCTTGATCACCGTCACAGTGCCAAGCGGCGCGGTGCCAGTGACGTTCACGACCAGCCGACGGGGATCGGTGGACCCAAGCGCAAGATCAGACCCCATCCAATGGCCGTTTACCTTGAATGAGAGCAAAATGCGCTGGCCGGAGGTAGCATAGGTGCGCCGCGCCCGCCACGCCTCGAAGATCTCTTTGCGCGTGAGGCCCGTGGCCCACACCACCGCCAGACCCGATGGCTTCCAAATGGCGTCGGCCACGGACTTGCTGAACTGTTCGCCGATGCCCGCGTAGCCGGGACGGGCGTCGTGGTTGTCGCTGCCGGCGATCACGCCCACGCGCGAGCCGGTTGCCAGCACTTCCTGCAATGAGAGGCCACCCTGTGTTCGCCACGGCTGGCGCGGGTTGCCGCGAATCTCCGAGTTGCCCCAACCGGAGTACATCTCCAGCAGCCGCTCGTATTTGGGATTGTGCTGGTGCCAGCGAAGCGCCATCAAAGGATGGTGTCCAAACGCCAGCACGTCCTCGCGGCCTTCCAGGTGGTGCCACATACGTTCAAGATTTGCCGTGGCGACATCACTGCCGCGGAGAATCTGATGGTAGTCGTTTTCGCTGTACACGTTCCGGTGACCCAGGCCGTGTCCCTCGCCATCCGCATCCATATACGCCCACTCAAAGCCACTGATCGGCACGAACTCTCCCGGCGTGTGGTACCGCTGCACCAGGATCTGATTGGCAGTCCACTGGTTGTCGGTCTCGTACTCGGCGTGCTCGGAGGCGCACATGAAGTCGAGATTCGCCACGTGGCGGCCGTGCTCGTACTGGGCCTCGATTTCGCCCACCGCGTCACCGGAGTAGAGAGAATGCGAATGTATGTCGCCAAAGTACACCTGGTGTGCCGGCATTTCAGAAGCGCTTACAACCGGGTTCGACGTACCGACCAAACCATCATCAGTCTCGGCCATGATGACATACGTGCCCTCGCCCTTCGGCACCCACGTCACGCGGCAGTGGCCGCAGTCGCCTTCAGCCAAGTGAATTGGACCAGGCAGGTCTACATCATCCCGGTCGCACGCAAAGCGCACGCGCCCGGCGTACGCCGGCTGGGCGAGCGCCTGATACCGGTCCACCACTGCTACGTTCAGATCATGGGGGACACCGATTTGGGCATCGGCCTTGGCCGTGACAACGAGCTTTGCAGGCTCATCGGTAACCACCGTAAAGGAGTGGGCATGTTCGCGTTCAAGGGGCAAGAACGTCTCAGTGGCGCGGGCGTCCACCCAGACCGTGAGCACGGGCATGCGGTGCCACCACGCGCGCTTGTAGTTGTGGGTATATGTCCAGGCGACGACGTTGGCCTGCGCGCCGGGACCGCCCCCGCTGCGGTCGCCAAAGACGAGCGTAATCGTATCGCCCGGCCGCAGCGGCCCCTCGGACACGGTGACGCGAATGCCATACTCGCGATCGTGCAGGCCGGTTACCGGTTCGACGATCTCGGTTACGTCAACGCGGCCACTGCCCTCATGGGCAACCGTTACGTAACCCGGTGCGGTTGGGTCTGCGGTCTGTGGGGTATGGGTTTCACGCCACAGCGATCCTTCTACAAACGCCATGATGCCGCCGCCCACGGCAATGCCCTCTTTGCCTACGGTGTAGGTCATGCGAAACTCGTGGCGGGAGCAAGAGACCACCCGGTTCGGCGTCAATTCGCTGAATCCACTGGGATCGCTGAACAGGGCATGTAAATCGGACTCGGTGCGCACAGCCGGCGGCACTTCCAATTCGAGATCGTCGCTGAGAATGACGCCGTCAAATCCCCGCAGCGTCGCTTCCGGCGTGGAGACGCGCATTTGCAGGAAGTTCGGCCGCACGGTGACCGTGGCCACCCGCGTCCAGACGGTTTCGGGCCGCACCTGGGGATCCAGGCGCACGCGCCCGCTGGCGCCGTCTAGCTCCACTTCCACGTAGCGTTCCTCCGCCGGATGGGGCGATACGCCCAGCCACAGGCCGTAGGGTCGATCCGTCCGCCAGCCGCGGGTCTGAAGCGTGAGATCGGCAACCGAGCGCTGGTAGTGTTGTCCCCGGAAGGCGACCTTCTGCTCACTGTAGGCAAATTCATTTGGCTCGAACAGCAGATAACGGCGGTCGTTCATGCGTGCTCCCTTTCTCAAGAATCACGAACGCCGGAGCCGCGTCGCGGGCAGATCCGGCGTTTGCGATGTAATCCGCGCGACAATTGTATTTTCCAGCACTCGGCCAGACTTCTCACGCCATGGCCAGCCGGGGCATGCCGCTCAACCGGGCCGCCAATGCGAGCGGCCAATCGTAACGTGTCAGCCGCACACGCGCTCTTCCGGCGCACTGACCGGCACAAGTTCCTACTTTGAGACTCCCAGCCGGGCCAGCTCTTCTTGCTCTTTCTCCAGCACGAGATCGCCGGCCTTCACCGCGGTCGCCACTGCTTCATCGATGCCGACCTCGTTTAGCCAGCCTTTGTTGATCTCGTTCCTGACGGCCGCTACCCACTCATTCGTGAAGAACGAATACGGATACGGATAGCCGATTTCCATGGAGTCTACGAATATCTTCGCGGGCTCGGGATAGTCGCTAAGTTTTGCCCAGTTGGCCGCGCCGCGCCATGTGGCGGGCAAATTCCACACTGCCGTCGACTGCTCGCCCGCTTCGGACGTCGTGGAGTGCTTGATGAACTCCCAGGCCTCATCGGGATGCTCGATCGGGTTCAGCACCGCCATGGCGCCGGCATGAATCACACTGGCCGATTGTACGCTCACCGGCAGCACTTGGGCGTGCCAACGGAATTCCGCCATTTGCGGGCGGCCGAAGAGGAAGGAACCGCTCGGCATGAGCGCCAGCGCACCCGTCGTAAACATCTGGAAGGCGCCGCCCAATGCCGATGCTTCCTCGTTTGTGGGCGCCACCCGATACTTGTAGACAAGATCGTGCACCCACTTGATGGCATCGAGGCCGGGGGCCTCGCCGAAACGAAAGGCGGTCTTGTCCTCGCTGAGGATTTCGCCGCCGTTGATGACGATCCAGTTATAGCCCTGGGTCTGTCCCCACGGCCCTACCTGGGTGCCCCACCGCTCGACCTTGTCGCCCTGGCGAACGGTGAGCTGTTCGGCGAGGCTGAGCCAGTCCTCCCAATTCCAGTTGCCCTGAGGCACGTCTATGCCGGCCTGTTCGAAGTGGTCGACATTGTAGAACATGCCCACGGTCGCTTGGTTCTTCGGCATGCCCCAAAAATTGCCGAACAGTGTGTAGATGTTGAGCGCGTAGGGAGCGAACAGGTCGCCCATGTCGATGCCGTCGCGGGCTACGTACGGGTCCAGCTCCGTGAGCATGCCCAGCGCGGCAAAGGACATGATGCCGTGGGCATTGATCCACATCAGATCATAGGGTATCGAGCCCGCGGCCGCCGCAATTTTCAGATTGTTCTGCATCTCGGTCTGATTGGGGGTGATGTCGGTAGTCACGTTGATGCGATCACCGAACTCGGCGCGATACGCCTCGTTGACCCGGTCATTGTCGTCGGCGACCACTTGCGCGTGGGTAATGCCCTTGAGTTCAGCGGTCTCCGGCTCGGGCGCGGCCTCGGCGGCCGGCTTGGCCTCGGCTTCTCCCTCGCCTTGCGCCGGCGCTGCCGGCACGGTGGCAGTGCCGCAGGCAGCCAAAGGAACCGCCAAGCTCGTCGCGCCGAGCAGGGCCAGTAGCTTGCGTCGTGTAGTAACAGTCATGGGAACCCTCCAAGCAGTGTGATTAGAAAGATTTACTCTTGAAACACACTTACAGGGGCAGCATACTTAGCCAGCGCCTTGTCTGTCAAGCGCGACCACGTGTCGAGTTCGTGCAGCGACTGGTCGTCAATGGGCGTGACCGGCTGACGCACGGTAGCATGCTCAATGGCGCCCGCACGGACGAGAAGGTGCTTGGCGGATTGGATGAACGACTGCAGGTTGCCTCCCTTGGCCACAAGCACCGGCAGCATGGCGGCATAGATGGCGCGAGCAGTCTCAATGTCGCCGGCCACGTAGCGATCGTACACCTGTCTCATCGGCCCTATGGCATCGGCGCCGGGCATGCAGCCGACGGCGCCGCGCTCCAGCGCCTCGATGAAACCGATGCCGCCCCAGCCCACGAGCATTTTGAGCTGAGCGCCGCATTGCTCTTTGAGCGCTTCCATCAGCGGCCAGGCGGGCTGCGCCTCCAGCTTGACGTATTGGATGTTCGGGCACTGCTCCGCCATCTGCGCGATCACGCCGGCCGATAGGCCGTAGCCCACCACCTGCGGGCAGTCCTGCACCATGATGGGCACGTCGACGGCCTCGGCAACAGCGGCATAGAATTGCTGAACACCAAACATGTCTACGGGGCCGGGCGGCGGCAATACCATTAGTCCGGCCACGCCTGCTTCCACAAGCCACCGTGCCATGCGCCCGGCTTCAACCGTGGACGCCGCTTGCAGACCCGATAGCACCGGCACCCGGCCGTCCACTTGCGCCACGACGGCCTGCACGATGCGCTGCTTCTCTGCCTCGCTCAGACGATTGGTCTCGCTGGCAAGGCCCAAGCACACGATGGAGTGCGTTCCTTCTGCTAATACATAGTCGGCCAGGCGCCGCAAACTGGTGTAGTCCACGGCCTCATCCGGATAGAACGGCGTGCAAAGGACCGCCAGCACACCATGAAAGTTGCTCATGCCTTCCCTTTCACTCTGAATTCTTGCCAGTAATCGTGACATAGATGACGGTGAAGCCCGAGATTTGTTGCCTTAGACTCGATAGCTTTGCAGGACTGTGTTTCATGTCATTCCGAGCGCAGCGAGGAATCTAGGAAAGGTCTGAACAAGTCGGCATGAGTTCGTGCGTTTTGGTGGAGGTGGGAATGTGGGGGTGTTTTGGCGTTTAGATGGGAGTTGTTTTGTCCCTGTTGCGGCATTGCTGGGAGCGTTTTCCGCTCCTGCCCGTGTGCTGGGCGCACTACCGCCGTGTCACGCTGTCACGTAGCGTGCGGCCGTCACCAGATTGGTCAGCCCCAGCAGCAACGCCAGCCGTTGCGTGTTCTTGTGCAAGCCCCGATAGCGCACCGTGGCGTAACCGAAGCGCCGCTTCACCCACAGGAACGGATGCTCGACCTT
>JAPOQA010000069.1 GCA_026710945.1 Chloroflexota bacterium | reverse complement strand
GGGTCTAGTCCAGCGTCGCCCCGGGGACGGGTCTCTCACTGGCACCGTCTTGTTCATCCCACCCGCCATCTGTCTGTCCTTCTCACCCCATTCACCGTGCCCCGCACCAGAATATTGAGACAGCCTCTCGGGGAGAGGGTCGGGGTGAGGGGATCTTGATGTTGCAGTGGCCCCTTGCGCTGGTGCAGTGTCAAGATGTAGCCGAGCAAATATCGGTATGCTATGGAGAGATTTCAGGAGATTCACCCTCACCCTAGCCCTCTCCCGTCGAGGGAGAGGGGACTATTGCGCTTCCGCTTGAGTTGCGCAAAGGTCTCCTTTGGATGAGACTCCACCCCACCTGCGGCCCAGCAGCAAATGCGGACGGCGCGACGCTTCGTCACACGGTCCAGCGGTTGACTTGGGCGTGAAGCGCCCGGCGTTCGCGCGCCAAGGCAGCCGGCCTGCCGCCGACGGCATCCAGCAAATGCACCAGGGCGGGGTTTCGGCCCAGACCCTGCATGATCAAGGGAAAGTCGGGCGCTCGATCAAGCTCGAGTTGGAGCGGGCGATCAGGGTCTGTGACCGGATTGGCATTAGTCCAGCGAATTGCGGCAAGACGATCGACAAAGCGCGAAGCCTTGCGCACGTAACGTGCCAACTGTTCGTTGTCCCACATTACCGATTGAAATGCCCGTCCAGTGTGCATCACGAAGCGCAATGAGGGAAAGGCATCGAGAAAGGTAAGAAAGTCATCCGGGAAGTGCAACACCGACTCGCGGCCGCCGTTTTCAATGGCGAGCGGCACGCCGGGAAAGAGCACTTGCAACGCCTGAAATGCCTCATAGAGCGCCTGAAGATGATCGTCGATTTGCCTCTTGCGCCTACCTGCGTGCACTACATAGAGCGACATCGGCGCATACGCTTCGAAGAATTCGATCGTTTGGACAAGCCTCCGCAAATAGACCGACCGGGGAATCGGCGTGACATCGCTCGGCGCCTCTTCAAATCCTTCATCCGCGAATATGTTTAGCTGGAACTGCAACGGCGCATGCGTGATTATCTTCAGCACATCCTGGGTAAACGTGTCCCACAGTCCCTTGCGGTAGAGCACCTCATCCACACTCACCTCTACCACGGCAAACTCTAATCGTTGCCCCGTATGCAGGGTCTCCTGCAGTTGTTCAGCCACGCTCATGCGCCGAAACGGCTGCAAACGAGGATTAAATCCGACACGCATAAACTACACCACACGCTCACTGTCTTGCGATGACATATCAGGTGCGGGAATTTGCTTTCGCGCATCCCACTCCGATCACATCACCAACCTGTTGCTGCACGGGGCACTTTCATTGGTTCACTGTGGTACAACGTATCACAATGCCAAGTGCATATCGTCCTCTCCATTCCTTAGATACCGAAATGAGAATGACCCTGTCAAGTGAGCGGTAGGATTTGTAAGCACTCAGGAGTGCCCACACCCGATGCAGGCTTCAATCAGCAGTCGTTGCCCAAGAATGCTCTGGTGCGTAGGGCGCATGGACTTACACGATGGGAATTGGAGTGCCTCGTTGTTGCGCCGCCACACATGCATTTACGGGGAAAGCTTTGGATTTTCGTGGGACGCGCGGGACTGCTAGACTGGAATGTGGAGGCGCTCGGGTCCCGGTGGGCCTCGCGGTCTTCAAAACCGTCTGCGGGGCGGGCTACTCCCGTCCTGGGTGGGTTCGACTCCCATGCGCCTCCGCCGGACACGGTATGGACTAGTTCGATTTCACTTGACGCGGAATGAGCTTTGTATCCACTCTTGCGCCCTCTTGACACCGGCGCATGAATGAATAAGCACATCGGTATTCTGTCGACGTGACATTTTGTACTTCGGCTAGTCCAGCACGAACGGATTCTTCGCTATTCCGTTCGCCCTGAGCTTGTCGAAGGGCAGTTTCGCCCAGGGCAAAGTAACTCATGCGGTGAATTCTTGGCATGTGTAGCAAGTGCCGTCAGCCAAGCGCGCTTCTGTAGGACCCGCAATAGTCGGCCAGCCCTGAG
Organism: Chloroflexota bacterium; assembly: GCA_026710945.1. NCBI lineage: Bacteria > Bacillati > Chloroflexota > Chloroflexota bacterium. The sequence continues at coordinate 124,657 of JAPOQA010000069.1, read as the reverse complement.
AGGCGAAACTCACAGAGCCATAACCGCCGGCCAGCCACTTCGTCAACTCAGCGCTTTGCCGAGATACTCCCGGTTCAAGCGACCAACCTCAGCCGTCGGGCGGTCCGTTGTCGGCTCGCAGGCCGACCACTCGTAGAGGACCCAATGCGGGAATTCCCGGGCGCGGAGTTCGGAGAAGATTGCAGCGAGCGCCACGTCTCCCTCGCCCATCACCTCCACGCAAGCCGAATTTTTCACCGTGTCGCGAACGTGCACCATGCGTAAGCGCGCATAGTATTCCTTCAGCACCGCCACGCCGTCGGCTCCCGCCCACATAGCCCAATTGATGTCCAGACACAGGCCAAGCGCGTCTGCGTCAATCGCAGACATGATTTCGCGGAAGACCCGCGCGCCGTGCGCAAACTCATGCTGGTGGTTGTGGAGCAGCGGCATCACGCCCTGTGCAGCGGCGTACGAGCATAACTCACTGAGATGCGTCACTTGCATGCCGATTTCTTCGCGGGTCAATTGACCGCCCTGTTTCCGTCCCGTGCTGATGACGAGATACTCGGCGCCCACCGCCCCGGCGAATTCCGCAGCGGCGCGTGCTTGAGACATAGCCTTCTCTTGAACAGTCAGCGGATCGTGCCACGCTCCTCCTACGTGGATACCGGCCGTCTTGAGTCCATTCCCGTCCACGGCGCGACGGTAGGCCGCAACATCGTCAGGATTCTTGACGTAGGCGTAGCCAATCTCCACACCTTCGAAGCCTGCCGCTCCCAGATCCCGGCCGATTCTCGGCAGTATACCGCCTAGATCCTGAGTCTCCCGCAACCATAGTCTTGCCTGACATCCAATCTTTGCCGCCATGGTGTCGTTGCTCCTAGTCTCTGAATCCTTTGCTTTTGAGGAAGAGGTTGCCCAACGGACAAAACACTGGCCGCGCCAAGGTGCAGGCGTATCAGCCCAAGTGGCTAACGGAGTGAGGCGCCGGTGATGCACTCCACAGCCGATTGGTGTACCATAGGACTGCTTTCACTTTCGCCCGCTATGATCGAGACTATTGGAGGATTGTGCAGATGCTGGACTTCGTGCTGCGGCTGATCGGGTTTGTGGTTTGGGGATTCTTTTCAGGGCTACCCTTCGTGGTCGCCCCCATGATCGCCATATTGACCTGTCTCGCCATCATGATGGCAGTCAAAGGGATTATGCGGGGAACCTCAAGTAAATAGGGCCCTTACTCTACCTCGATCGATACCCTGCGGCCAGCGTTTTCGTTGGCCAGTCCGTGTGCGAGGGTGGTCCAGGGCAGCAAGGCGCACTTGACGCGCAGAGGGAAGTTGGCAACACCCTTTAGAGACTCCAGGTCTTCCATCTCTTCGGGCAGCGAAACGTCTTCGCCATGCATCAAGGCCGTGAAGAGATCACTAATGATGCCGGCCTCTTCCTTAGACTTTCCCTCCAGCACCTCGCTCATCATTGATGCCGCCGCTAGGCTGATCGCGCACCCGGCGCCGTCGAATCGCAACTCTTTCAAGCGATCGCCATCGAGCAAGACGTAGACCTCTATCTCGTCTCCGCATAGCGGATTGCTGCCCTCGGCTTCAATGTGGGCATGCGGCGGCCTGCCCCGATTGTGCGGGCTCTGATAGTGGTCGAGGATGATTTCCTTATAGAGATCGTTCAACTGCATGCCCGAATACCCTTTGCGATTTGTGTAAACCCTCAATCAGCGCGTCCACCTCTTCCTCGGTGGTATATGCATAGAAGCTCGCGCGAGCCGTGGCCGGCACATTGAATCGTCGCATGAGCGGTTGACAGCAATGGTGTCCCGCGCGCACCGCCACCGCATCGCTATCGAGTATTTGCGCAATGTCGTGCGGGTGCACGCCATCCAAGACAAACGACACAACACCGGCGCGACTCTGCACTTCCCAAGGCCCAAACAGCTTGATGCCGGAGACCTCACGCAATGCGTCTAGGGCATACTGGGTAATCTCTATTTCATGCTCGCGAATATTGTCCATGCCAAGATCATTCAGATAGTCAACTGCCGCACCCAGGGCAATCACATCCGCAATATTGGGGGTGCCCGCTTCAAATTTCTGCGGCACGTCAGCCCAGGTCGAGTCCGTGAGCATGACCTTGCGTATCATACTGCCGCCGCCCATAAAGGGCCGCATCGCCTCGAGCAGATGTGGCTTGGCAAAGAGCACGCCTACGCCGGTCGGCCCCATCATCTTGTGACCGGAAAACGCCAGGAAGTCGCAATCCAACTCTTGTACGTCCACCGGCATGTGGGGAACGCTCTGCGCGGCGTCAAGCAACACGAGCGCCCCATTCTTGTGCGCTTTCTTGATGATTCCCTTTACCGGGTTAATGGTGCCCAGAACATTAGATACGTGCGTGACCGCAATCAGCCGCGTCTTTTCCGTAATCAAGACGTCGAGGCCGTCCAACATGAGCCGGCCTTCATTGTTGACCCGCAGAAAGCGCAGTTCCGCTCCCTTTTCCTGCGCCAGCAACTGCCATGGCACCAGATTAGAGTGATGCTCCATTTCCGAAATAAGTATCTCGTCATCTGCACGCACGTTGTCAGTGCCCCACGCATACCGCACCATATTAATGGCCTCAGTGGTATTGCGGGTGAAGATGATGCACTCCGGGGAAGGGGCGTTGATGAAGGCCGCGACCTTAGCCCGTGCATTTTCATACGCCGCGGTCGCTTGTTCACTTAACGTGTAAATGCCGCGGTGAACGTTGGCATTGTACCGCGAGTAGTATTGCACGAGGCTGTCAATGACCGCCTGCGGCTTTTGCGATGTTGCGGCATTATCCAAGTACACTAACTGCTTGCCGTGTACCTGAGTCCCCAAGATTGGGAAGTCCTGCCGCACGGCGTGCACATCAAAGTCATTTTCCATTGTGCACTGTCCTATCCAAGTCGTAGTGCGCCATTTCGCGGGGTGGACTATCCCAAATCCACCAAGACGTCCTGGCCTTCAATTTTCACATCATACGCATTAACCGGCACAACCGCTGGAAAGCTCAGCGCGCGGCCCGTGCAGACGTCGAAGCGGGCCCCGTGTCGTGGGCACTCCAGCGCGGTACCGTCCAGCTCGCCCTCTCCCAGAGGGCCGCCGTCATGCGTACAGACGTTATCAATGCAATAGACATCGCCATCGACGCGGGCGAGCGCAAGGCTATCGCCCTCAATGTCAACGACGATTGCCCGTCCTTCCGGAATATCGTCAAGCGACGCCGCTCTGACAAATTTCGCCACGTATCAATCCTCTACTTGCCATCCGGCCATCTTTTCTTTAATCTTGCTCGCGAGCTGGGTCTGCACGCCGTCGAGCGGCGTATGCTGAATCACCTCGCTGAAAAATCCCTCTACCAACATCCGGGCCGCATCGTGCTTGTTCAGCCCATGTGCCATCACGTAGAAAAGCTCTTCCTGGTCAACCTGCCCGGTCGCCGACCCATGGGTGCACCGCACGTCATCGTTATCAATCTCCAAGATTGGAATTGAGTCTGACCGCGCGCGCTTGCTGAGGAGTAGATTGCGGTTCTCCTGGTACGCGTCGGTTCGCTTCGATCCCTTCCTGACATTGATCACCCCAGTGAAGACGGCGCGCGAGCGGTCGCGCAGGGCGCCCTTTATCAGCAGATCACTGGTACTGTATGGGGCCAGGTGGTCCTGCATGGTCTTGTAGTCCATGTGCTGCGTGCCGTCGGTGAAGAAAAAGCCCCGGTGAAACGACTCTACGCCTGATCCCGCGAAGCTGTTGTCAACGTAGTTCTTGACCAGTTTGCCTCCGGTGGCAGCCAGAATTGTATGCAGATGCCCGTCGTTATCGACGCGGAGCCGCTGGTAGCCTAACTCGATTACGTGTCGCCCCCAATCCTGAATGGTAACGTGGCGCACCTGTGCGCCGTCCATTGCGACTACCTCTGTCGCCGGGCACGAAAACGATTGGGCCTCAAGAGTCGGGCTCGCGTAACTTTCCACGAACGTTACCTGGCTACCGCGATCGGCCACTAAGAGCACGTGGGGAAAGACAGCGATGTTCTCGGCATTCATCCAAAAGAGCGTTTGGATCGGTAGTTCTACGGTCACATCCGGTGGCACATAGCAGAAAACCCCTCCCGCGAAGAAGGCGCCGTGCAGCGCCGGGAACTTTCCAATGTCCGGAGTTACGATCTTGCCAAGGTGCGGCTGCACAAGCTCGGGATGTGTGCGCACTGCCTGACCCAGAGGCGCGAGAACTACGCCAAGATCCTGCAATGACTTGTCTAGCCTCGTAAGAGCAATTTCCGAATTGACCTGTACCGCCACGCCACCCCAGACATCACCTGAAGCGATGTGCGGTTGGAGCAATTCCGGCAAGTCTGTTTCACATTCCGCTTTCATGCCTGATGGCATGTAAAGCAGTAGGTTGTCCATTAGAAGCTCGCGATAGTCCGTGCGCCGCCAATCTTCATCTCTCAGCGTGGGCATGGGCGTGTCTACATACGCCTCCCACGACTCCTGGCGCAGGTCGCGCACCCAGTCCGGGTCTTCGCACGCACGGGAAATCTCCTGCCATGCCTCCGCCGTAATTCCTTGCAAGGCAGTTAACGGTGCTTGTTCAACTGACGATTGACTCACGCTTCCCATTCCTGACTTCTGAAATGCTGGGCAGTTTGCCCATAAAACTCACATCCAAACACGAGGCGATGTACAGCAATCGCGCCAGACAGGAGGCACAGTTCGCCATGCATCCTCGTCTGGCGCTTCGCGCCGGGCTTCCTTCGATCTGGCTGGCTCGGCTTGCGTCTTACCTATCCCACCGCCTTATCCATCTGCAACTGGATGAGGCGATTCATTTCCACGGCATACTCCATCGGCAGTTCCTTGACGATCGGCTCGATGAAGCCGCTCACGATCATGCCCGCCGCTTCAGACTCGCTGAGGCCGCGGCTCATGAGGTAGAACAATTGGTCCTCGCCAATCCTGCTCACCACGGCCTCGTGGCCGAGACTTACCTGCTCTTCTTCAATCTCGATGGTTGGGTAGGTATCGGAACGTGATGCTGCGTCCAGTATGAGGGCGTCGCAACGCATGGCCGACTTGGACTTTTCCGCGCCCTTATAGATCTTGAGCAGACCCCGGAACGACGTCCGTCCACCATGCTGGCTGATTGACTTGGAGATTATCTTGGATGACGTATTGGGGGCGACGTGAACCGCCTTGCCACCCGCGTCCAAGACCTGGCCGTCACCGGCGTAGGCAATTGAAAGAATGTCACCTTTGGCACCCGGTTCCATCAAATAGACACTGGGATACTTCATCGTAATATTGGAGCCCAAGTTGGCATCCACCCATTCCATCACGCCGCCTTCATAGACCGCAGAGCGCTGGGTCACCAGGTTGTACACATTGGTCGACCAATTCTGAATGGTGGTGTACCGGCAGCGCGCGTTCTTCTTAACGATGATTTCGATCACACCGCTATGGAAGGAGTCGGTCGAATAGACAGGCGCGGTGCAGCCCTCAACGTAATGCACGTAGGCGCCTTCATCCACAATGATGAGCGTCCGCTCGAACTGCCCCATCTGTTCGGCGTTGATGCGGAAATAGGCCTGGAGCGGAATGGTAACCTGGACGCCCGGGGGCACATAGACAAAAGATCCGCCGCTCCAGAAGGCGCCGTTCATCGCGGCAAACTTGTTGTCTGCCGATGGGATGACGGTGCCAAAGTACTGCCGAAAAAGCTCGGGATGCTGTTCTAGCCCTTCCTCGGTGCTGAGGAAGATCACGCCTTTTTCTTCCAGGTCCTTTTGGATGGAGTGATAGACCACTTCCGATTCGTACTGCGCAGACACTCCCGCCAGGAACTTGCGCTCCGCCTCCGGGATGCCGAGCTTGTCGAAGGTATCCTTGATGTACTCCGGCACATCTTCCCAGGTCTGGCCCTGTTTCTCCGTGGTCCGCACGAAGTACGAGAGATCCTCGAAAGGAATCTTGGAGAGGTCGGCGCCCCAGGTCGGCACCGGCTTCTTATTGAATATCTCAAGCGACTTCAGCCGGAATTTGAGCATCCACTCCGGCTCATCCTTCATGTTGGAAATCTCGATTACGCGCTCCGGGTCAAGCCCTTTCGGCGCTTTGTAGATTGCTTGATCCGGGTCGGCAAAACCGTATTTCTCTTTATAGACCTTCTTACTCTCTTGAATATCCTTCTCGGTAACCGCCATCTCCGAACCTACCTTCCTAAGCTTCCTGCGTTTATGACGAAGCTAGCATGACCTCTTTAAGCAGTACGTCGTATCCTTTGGCTTCAAGCTCCTCTGCCAACTCAAAGCCACCCGACTGCCGAATCTTTCCATCCGCCATAATGTGCACGTAGTCCGGCTTTACAAAGTGGAGGATGCGCGGGTAGTGGGTAATAATCACAATAGACATCTCCGGGTGCATGATTGAAGAAATGCCTTCGCCCACTGCGCGAATGGCGTCAATATCGAGGCCGGAGTCGATCTCGTCCAAAACTGCGAGTTGCGGTTCGAGCACCGCCATCTGCAGAATCTCCATCCGCTTCTTCTCGCCGCCGGAAAAGCCGTCGTTCAAATAGCGCCCCGCGAATTCGCGGCTGATCTTGAGCATGTCCATCTTCTCAAGCAAGTGTTTGCGAAACTCGCGCGCGCTGATTTCCGCCTGTTTCACTGCCTTTAGGGACGTACGCAGGAAATTCAAGGTGCTCACACCTGGGATCGCCAGCGGATACTGGAATGCGAGGAATATGCCGAGTTTGGCACGATCATTTGGATCCTTCTCCAAGATATCCTCGCCGTTGTAAAGCACCTGCCCCGCAGTTACCTCGTAACTTGGATGCCCCATGAGCGTGTGGGCGAGGGTGCTCTTGCCGGACCCATTCGGTCCCATGATTGCATGTATTTCACCGCGCTTGACTGATAGGTCCACTCCGCGCAGGATTTCGTTCCCTTCAATCTCGACATGGAGATCATCGATAAGGAAAAACGATTGCTCAGTAGCCATCTTGCTCAGTTTTCTACCCTTCTCTCTTCGTAAACGGGTTGTGCAACGTCGCTCTAACTTTGCCTCACGTACTTTGGCAGCTTCATCCCCAAGTATCTCATTTCGCATTCCCGGAGCCGGCCCGGATTGCCCTTACCTCAGCGCCCCAGCACGTAGCTGTGCTACCACAGACGACTGGCTGTTCGTGCCACGCTTGTTATTCACGCTATGGCGCGCCAGATCCTCAAGTGTCGTGTCCCCTAGCGCCAAGCTGAGTTGCTGTTCCAATCGTCCCCAGAGAAAGACCGTCGGGCAGTAGTTCACCCGGTGGCAGCAAACGCCTTCATCAGGCTGCAGCGAGCACGAAATCGGTGCAATCTCACGCTCGGTTGCCAAGATAATCTGGTGCGCCGTAATCTCGGACGGCTCTCTGCCCAACACGTACCCGCCCTTGGCGCCGCGAACACTTTCAACCAGTCCGTTTTCCTTGAGTGTGGCCACGATTTGCTCTAGATAGCCGAGAGAAATGCCGGTTTCCTCCGCAATTCGCGCCAAGGAAAGGGGCGTTCCTTCAGCCACCAGCGCCAAGGCAGTCATGATCACGAGACCATAGTGCCCTTTTGTCGAGATACCTAGCATCCTACATCCCACGTTGGGTTTCAAGCCCAATACCCTAGCCGCTTTCTAGGAATTAGCGTAGCACGCCCTTCTCAATAGCGTCAAGGTGAGGGTCAAGCCATCTCGCGGGCACGTCTCGGCGTCTGCCGTCTCACCATTTCTACGCGAGACCCCGGCGCATGTGGACTCTCGCTGCACTACGCACCGATGTGCTTCGGCATACGCGTTGATCAACTCACGTTTATTTAATGGAATAGAGACAAGGGCCTGCGAGAAATCGCATGCAAGCAGCCTAGAGTTGGCAATCGTGACTGTGGAGCGAAACCTCTCCTCTTGCTGCCTTCTTGCCTCCCAGAGTCTTCCATAAGTGAATCTCCGAAAATCCTGATGTTGCTAAGCGGCGATGGCTAAGACTTGCGGGAGCAATGTCTCGAGTGTTACCTGGGACCAGTCGGATTCAAACGTGCGCTGGAGACGCTGGAGCACCGCAGGATCCGCGATGAGTATGCCCACCTCTCGATTCTGATCCAGGGAAGTTGCGGTAAAGTTTTGGCTGCCCACGAAGGCACGGGCGCCGTCGACGATCACTACCTTTGCGTGTATGTTTGGGTACTCTAAGAATCCAATGAATCCACCGTGTGCGCGCACCAAAGCCCGCTCATCGGCATAGCCATCGCTACCCCTAGGTGGATTCGTAATGATGCGGACGCGTACACCACGATCAGCCGCTGCCGCCAGCGCGGCTGCAATCGAGTCATCCTCTAATGAAAGGACATATATCTCCAAGCTTTGCCGTGCGGAGACAATCAATCCATGCAATTCACGACGAGCATTCCCCGGGCTTATCACGAGAGGGAGATCGAAGGTCGGAGGCGGCATGCGCTCCCAATCGCTCTCAAAGAGCTCGATGAGAGCGTGCACTAGCGAGGGATCTTCTACGATTGCGGCAAACTCGCGATTCGATTGAAATGAACTCGCCGTTAGATTTAAGGTCATTATGGCTGCCCGCATGCCGTCGACGAGAATGACCTTGGCGTGGGTGAAGCGAAAGGCCGGATCTGCCCAACGCACTGTCACTCCGGCTGCGGTGAGCCACTGTGCTGCCTCGCGATTGCTCTCTCCGCCGCCAACCGGTTCTTGCTCCAGCAACACCCGCACCCGGACTCCACGGCGTTGCGCCGCTGCCAATTCCTCCAACACTTCCTGGCTGGAGAGAAGGTACGCCACAACGTCAATTGAGTGTTCAGCGCGACGCAACAGTGCGAAAAGCGGGAGTGAGCCGTCATCCGGGGTAACGATTAGGCGAGTAGGGCCCTGAATTGCGGTCTGTTGTAAGGGGCTACAGGCCAGCAGAAAAGCTAGCAGCGCAAATGCTCGACCGACAGCCATCGCCAATCTGGCCGATTTTGAATGGGCCGTCAAATGTGAGGAGTGGTCCTCTAAACGTCTACAGACTTGCGGAGTGCCGTGCCCGCAGAGAAGACGGGCGCTTTACGAGCAGCAACCTCAAGGGGTTCGCCAGTCCTTGGATTACGCCCGGACCGGGCCGCACGCTGCGCGACGCGGAAGGTTCCAAATCCCGGTATCGCGACACTTTCGCCACGCTTGAGCGAGTCTTGCACCGACTCTACAAAGGCGTCCAAGAATTCCTTTGCCGCCTTTTGCGTAGTTCCTGTCCGAGACGCAACTTCCTTTATCAGGTCGCTCTGTGTCATCTCCAGTTCCTCCAGCTGTAGAGTAAGCACCTGTATTGGCCTAATCATAGTGCTTCACTATGAGACTAAACAACCATGTCCACTAAGTGTCCTGGGACACTCGATAGAGAATATCACCATTGTTTGTGGGGGAGCAAGTTCCCAACTGCTCCCGCTGGCACAACTCCTCGTCGACGCTAAAAGTTGCAAGCGGACACGTAAATGGGCTGACCTTTGCTTTCCGATGGCATACGAACCGACTCTCAGTAGCTACACATGGGATTTTCAAGTCCCTCCCACATGTCTAAGAATCCTATAAGATTTCTCTTGACAGCTAATGCAGCGATGGACAAGGGTTGCACGTTGTGAGTAGACTGCTATTATGTAACTTCCTGCTGCAATTGGCTGCGTGAAGTATCGCAGGGCATAGCGGCTTCTTTTAGTTTGCCAGCTATGTAGCAATCAACATGAGGAATGAGCCGCGTGAAAATCAGATCTACACTAGCAGTTTTGTTGAGCAGCATGTTGTTGTTCACGGCGTGCGTTCCTTCGCTGCCGTTCATTTCGGGTGATGGCGAGGAAGAGGTAGTTGTCGCGCGACCGGTCACAAGCCTGGAACGACCCACGGTCAAGGTAGAGCGCGGCTCGATCATCGATGCGGTTCGCGTGCTCGGGCGTGTGGTAGCCGAGAGTGAAGAGAGCCTCTTCTTCAAACAGAACGGTCGCCTGAAGGGCATTTATGTCCAATACAATCAGGAGGTCGTGCAGGGCACGTTACTTGCGGACTTGGAAACCGGCGACCTGGAGACTCAAATTCAGAATTCAGAACTCTCCTTGCAGGATACGGAACGCAACCTCATCACGGCGCGTACACAAGCCGCAACGGGCCAAGCGGACGTTACGCTTGCCAAAATCGCCGTAGAGCAGGCTGAACGTGACCTCGAAGATGCTCGCGAAGCTCTCGTCGAGGCCCAGGGAGGACCCACTGCCCTGGAGTTCGCCCAGGCACAGACCACCTACACCAAGGCGGCGGCAGACGTTATGGCCGCCGAGAACGCGTTGAAAATCGCGGAAAGAGCCTTTAAGCAAGCGGAGAAGGACCTTATCGACTTCTTAAGCGGTGCCCCGGTAGACCTGAAAGTGCAGCGGGAGCTCGCCCTGAGCCAGGCAGAGGAAGCCGTTCGCACCGCCCAGACACAGGTCGACCAGGTTCAGTCCGGAAATCCCGAAACACAGGTCCTGGGGCAAGAATCGACTCTCCGCGGGAGACAGGAGGCGTTAGAGAGAGCCAATCAGGCTATCAATGCTGAAAGGGACAAAGTAAAAGCTAGAATAACTGAGGTGCTCGACAATTATCGAAAGTATCTAAGCGAAATTGTAGTTGAAATCGAAGAAGAGCTCGATGAGGTCTTCGATGCGATTAAGCAACTGGGGAGAAAGGCTCCGGGTGCCCGGGATGCATTCGAAAGATTGCTGAAAGAGCTCGATGTGGCACAGGATAACTTCAGCGATGCAATGGACCTGAAATTGGACGTGCCGGAACGCCAGCGTGCAGAACACCAACGTGGGCTTGAGGCTTTCTTGGACCAACTCAATCTCGGCGCCATTGCGGCCGTGCTTGAATCTGACGCCGAACCGGGTGAATCCGATGAGGAGGCGCAGACCTTGGCAGAGGATCTTGTAGGCGCCGCGCTCGCGCGCGAGGCCCTTGATATCGTGCAGATGGCCCTCCTCCAGGCGAAGGCAGCCGGCAGCAGCCTTTCATCGACCAGAGCCAGGCTCGAAGAGGCGCAGGAAAAACTCGATGAGTACATTGAGCAAAGAGCCGAAGACGAAGTGAAGATTCAAGAACTAAGTGCGCAACTATTCGCGCCTCCGCCGCCGGGCACTGAGATGGCAATCCTGTGGAAGAGCCAGGAAAGAGCCAGGCTTGATCTGCAGGCTGCGGAGCTTGCTTTAGACCAAGGGAAAGCGCAAGCAAGCGAGTCTGTGTCGGTAGCGCAGTCCGGGCTGGATAGGGCCCGCTTCGAGTTGGAGCAAGCGCAGGCGGCAATAGACAACATCCATGAAGACTTAGATAGCCTCTTTGTTTCTGCAGAACTGAACTACAATGCTGCGCAGGCTGCGGTGAATAAGGCCAAGGCTGACTTGGATATCGCCAAAGAGGCGTGGGACATTGTGCAATCAGGTCTTGATCCTGAAAAAGTGCGAAACGCCGAAATTAGCGTTGCCAGCAAAGAAGCGGCCCTCATAAAGGCCCAGGCGGCCCATGAGCAAGCCTTGATCAATGCCTCAGACGCCGGCAACGTTACGAAGCTGGAGAATGACCTCAAGCGTGCCCGGGCAAATCACGAGTTGCTGCTCGAGCGGCTCGAGGATGCGCGGCTCGTAGCGCCGTTTGATGGTGTTATCCAATTCATCTCAGGGAAGGCGGGCGAGCCGGTCAGCGCCTACGGTCCCATCATCGGGCTTGCAGACCCGACCATACTCATCGTCACTGCAGACCTATCGGAAGATGACACGCCGAAAGTTGCCTTGGACCAAGTGGCAGACCTCACCTTGGATGCATTCCCATCCGTGGTGCTGAAAGGCATTATTACCAAGCTCCCAACGTCCCTCGTTACCACGCAGGGCGTAATCCAGGACCGCTCGATTCGCATGGATGTGAATTGGCCGCAAGCAGGCGCGGAAATCGGCATGCTCGCGCGCGTTACAATCACCGTGCAACATAAAGACGACGTGCTCAAGGTGCCAATAGAGTCCGTAAAGCGCTCCGGCAGACGTACGTTCGTCGAATTCATGGATGGCGACATCAAACGCGCCAAGAACGTCGAGATTGGGATCCAGACCGAGACAGAGGTGGAAATACTTAGCGGTCTCGAAGAGGGCTTCGTAATCCTGCAAGGCCAGTAGATTTCGAGAGTTGCAAGGAGCTCAGACCACCATTCTCTGACCTCAGGCTCCAGGGTATCTGCTTGAGAGTTTCGGATGCAATTTGAGACGCGCGCAAGAGATCGAACCATGATTCCTATGAATGCCTCAGTGACGAGTATTTCTCCAATTCCAGGGGGAACCAGTTGACCTACTCTATCCTGGTCCTAGTCACCAAGCGTCTGCTCAATAACATCAATATCGTCTTCTCCACCATTCTCGGCTTGGTGGTCACGGTGACGCTGGTGTCGAGCGTGCCGCTTTACTCAGAAGGCATGAGCGAAATGCTCTTGCACCGCGCGCTGCGCGATACTGAGTCGCGCCAGGCGCAACCCCGGGCCAGTCTTCTCATCCGCAAATTCGAGCAGAAGAACGAGACGAACATCTCGCTCCTGCAATACCAACAGGCCGATGAGTACATGCGGGTAACGGCGCCTACAGAGATGGGCATCCCGCTCCTTCTCTCAACCCGCTATGGGCAGACCGAGCACATGCCCATCCTCACCAAAGGCGATGACCTTGACTTGACATCGCGCCAGTTCGCCGATTGGGGCTTTATCGCCTTTGCCACCGACTTCGATAAGCACATCCGCATTCTGGAAGGACGCTACGCAGAACCTGCTCAGTCCGGCGATCCGTATATCGAAGCTATAATCATGACGGAAAAGATGGATGCCATCGGCGCTGAAGTTGGCGACCATCTGATCACCGTCTACCGTGGCCCCGGAGGTGAACCGGAACCAATTGAAATAAAGATTGTGGGCCGGTGGTTTCCCAACGATCCTAACGAAATCTATTGGTTCTACCACCCGCAGTACTTCAAGGAAGGTCTCATGGTTCCGGACGAGACCTTCGTTGGCGTGATCCTCACCGACTGGGAAGAGATCGGCTATGAGTACACCTGGTTTTCGGTCTTTGATGTCGATGCCATCAATGCGAGCAATGCCAGGTCGATTATTACCGGAATCAGCGAGATTCGCTCCAACCTGGGCACGATACTCGGCAAAGTGAAGATCGATATTTCCCCCGAAGACATCCTGTTGCGGTACTTACGCGACCTCTTCTTCCTTAAGATTCTGCTCTTCATTCTTTCCGCGCCCGTGATTGGCATTGTGCTCTACTACATAGGCATCGCCTCTTCGATGGTCGTTGACCGCCAGCGAAACGAAATTGCGGTGCTCAAGAGCCGGGGCGCAAGCACCTGGCAAATCATCGGCATTTATTTACTCGAAGGCGGCATGATCGGAATCTTGGCGCTCGTGGTTGGACCGGTCTTGGGAGTGTATCTGGCCCAACTCATCGCGCGTACATACACGTTCCTCACGTTCATCGGTCGCGACCCATTGCCCATCACCATCACGACCAGTACCTTCAATTACGCGCTGGCCGCTATCGCGCTCTCCATTGGCGCGGCGCTCATGCCTGCAGCTGCCACGGCAAGGCACAGCATCGTCACATTTAAGCAAGAAGCCTCGCGCAAGTTACGCAGGCCTTGGTGGCAACGCTTCTTCTTGGATATCCTTCTCTTGGGGCTATCGGTCTACGGCTATCGCTTGTTACAAGATCAGCGCCAGGTCGTCGTACTAGGTGAAGAGGGCAACGTCTTTTCAAATCCCCTTCTGCTCATCGTGCCCTCGGTCTTCATGTTCGGGATGGCGCTATTGTTCGTGCGGCTCTTCCCCTATATCGTCGAGTTGGTAACGCGAATCGGGAATCGACTGTGGGGCGTATCCATTCTCTTAGGGTTGCGCCACATCTCCCGCTCTGCGGGTCAATACAACAGCTTGCTCTTGCTGCTGGTGCTGACGTTGGCTATTGGGACGTTTAGTGCTTCCGTAGCAGCGACCCTTACGCGGAATCATTCCGACTCCGTCTACTATCGCATTGGCGCCGACATGGCATTCTATGAATCCGGCGACTATGACGAGGAGCTGGAACAGTGGTATATTGCTCCCTTCTCCGATCACTTGCAGCTCGATGAAATCAAGGCAGCCGCCCGCGTTTGGGATAGCAAGGGTAACGCCATTCTGCCGGACCGCGCCACGCCTGAAATCCAAATTGTCGCCATAGATCCATGGGATGCCGTAAACGTAATGTACTGGCGTCCTGACTTTGCCCATCGGTCGCTGGTTACATTAATGAATGAGCTTGCCGCGCAGCCGGACGCACTTCTGGCCAGCGCCAACTTCATGATCGACCATAAGCTTAAGGTCGGCGACCGGGTCCGCATCAATTTGCGGCAGCAACAGATCGACTTTGTGATTGTTGACTGGGTAGACTACTTTCCCACCCAGTTCCCGGACACCGATTACTTCGCCGTTGCAAACCTGGACTACATATTTGACAATATCGGCCTTGGCCCATATGACGCTTGGGTGAAGACTGAGGCGGGCGCCGACATCGAGGCCATGGAAGAAAAGCTCCGCGACCTGGACTTCATTGTCGTGCGGACGCAAGATACCCGCGAGAGAGTCATATCCCAGCGCGATGATCCCCGCCGAACCGGCGTGTTTGGTATGCTGACCGTGGGATTTTTGATCGCTATTCTGCTTACTATTCTTGGCTTTCTTACGTACTCGTTGCTTTCGTTCCAGCGTCGAATGCAGGACTTTGGCATTTTACGCGCCATGGGACTCTCCATACGGCAATTGATCAGCCTGTATATCTTTGAGCAGGGCTTCCTCATAGTCATGGGAGTTGCCATCGGTACAGTTTTCGGGGTGGCAGCGGGACGCATCTTTATACCCTTCCTTCAGATCAAGACCGGCGAACATGCCAATATCCCATCATTTGTCGTGATCACTGCTTGGGCCGACATTGCGAAGATCTACCTAATTCTGGCGGTCATACTTGCCATCGCGGTGCCTGTGATCATCTCCATGCTCTCCCGTATGCGCATTCACGAAGCAATTAAGTTTGGGGAAGAACAGGGATGAAAAAGATACCGCCGCTACCCGAACGTGGCGAGCCGTTCATCATCTGTGACAATCTGGTCAAGATCTATAAAGTCGCGGACCTGGAGGTCGTTGCCTTGCAGGGCCTTGATTTGGAAGTGGGCCGCGGCGAAATCATGGCGATCATTGGCAACTCCGGTAGCGGCAAATCAACGCTCCTCAATACACTGGGAGGACTTGACCGGCCAAGCGCCGGCAGCCTCACAATCGGTAGCCTCAACCTCATCAAGATGTCGGACAACGACCTCGTCTGGTATAAGCGGCATATGGTGGGCTTCGTGTGGCAGCAGAGCTCCCGCAACCTAATCTCATATCTCACGGCGCTAGAGAACGTCCAAATGCCTTTGATTATTTCAGGCATGCCAACCAAGAAGCGCGAAGCGAGAGCGACTGAGTTGCTTGAGGCCGTGGGTTTAGGGCACCGGTTGCGGCATCGCGTGGGACAACTGTCCGGCGGCGAGCAGCAGCGTGTCGCCATCTCCATCTCGCTGGCGCTCTCTCCGCCGCTTCTGCTTGCAGATGAACCCACAGGTGAGGTTGATACCCAGACCGCTAGCACGATCTATGACACGTTTCGCCGTATCAACGAGGAATTCGGCACCACGATTATTATCGTTAGCCACGACCCAAACGTGGCCTATCGCGTAGACCGGGTCGTTGCCATTCGCGATGGCCGCACCAGTACCGAGACGGTGCGCCGCATTAGCCTGGAGGAAGGCCAAGAAGCCATCAGCCACGATGAGTACGTCGTGCTTGATTCCGCCGGTCGTCTTCAGATTCCGCAAGAGTACCTAGAGCAATTTGGCATTCGCGACCGCGCCATAGTGGAAATGTCAGACGACGGCATTGTCGTGAAACCGGCGTATTCTTCCTCCGATGAGGAGGAAGAGAAAAAGGGGCTACGCGGCCTATTGCGCCGGTAGATCGCCGCCTTTTCGGCCCTCCTCGCGATAGTGCAAACCATTCAGAGACCAGTAGAGGTAGATGAAAGACATGGCACAACCCATTGCAATTGCCGAAGAGGTATCTCGCGTCTACCATGTCGGCCGTGAGGATGTGTACGCCGTGCGGCAGGCGAACTGGCAAATCGTCCCCGGCCGCCTTATCGCGCTGCAAGGACGCTCCGGCAGCGGCAAGACCACCCTCCTCAACCTTGTCGGAGGATTGGATCGTCCGTCAGCCGGCATGATACGCATAATGGACAACGATACCCGGCAGATGAGCGACCGTGAACTCACGATGCTGCGGCGACACAAGATCGGCTTCATCTTCCAAGCTTTTGCCCTCCTGCCCGTGCTTTCTGCGTACGAGAATGTTGAATTGCCGATGCGTATTGCGGGCATGGGAGCACGGAAACGCCATCAGCGCGCGTTAGAACTCCTAGACCTGGTGGGGCTGACCAAGCGCGCCAGTCACCGCCCTTTCGAGCTCTCCGGCGGCGAGCAAGGCCGTGTGGCCATTGCCCGTGCCCTTGCCAACCAACCGGCGCTGCTCCTCGCCGACGAGCCAACGGGCGACCTGGATAGCGTGACCGGACTTCAGATGATGCTCCTCTTTTCGCGTATTGTGCGCCAGGAAGGCGTTACGGTAGTCATGGCAACCCATGACCTCTCGGTCCGTGACATCGCCGACGAGACATTCACGATGAGCGATGGCGTGCTCTCTCGCTGGCACCCTTCACAAGATGAACCCGACGAGACGATCAGCACCCTCATGCGCCAGGCCGAGTCGGGCGAGTGGCAGCAATCACAAGAGCAGCCACCCCAGCAGCCTTACTCCGGTAGCTAGCCCCCCCACGACATGATGACCCGCTGAAACTTGGCCTCTTGTGCCGTAGTCCCATCAACTGAGACCGCGTTAGGCAGTGCCTCAACAGTAACGCTCTGCCATTCAAGCAACGTCCGTCAACACTTGGCCTACAAGCTGCATTCTGCCCTCAATACAATCAGACATTGGCAACAGCATGCCTGGACGGAGCAGCGATCACACGCCATGGGAAGACTGCAATTGAGGATTCAAGCCAGTTCGCGGCCTAATTGAGTGCGTTGAGAGTGCCGAGACAATGCCTGCGCTCAACCCTCTCCCACAGCCCCTGGCACGGTGTGGATCGCATGGGTCCGGTTGCGCCGGCCTAGCAAGCCATGCTCCAGCCTTTCATCAGCTAGTTGTACGGCGGGCTTGGTTTCGCTATCGTATTAATTATCCACCCTTGGAGAGGTGTCCGAGTGGTCGAAGGAGATCGTCTCGAAAACGATTACGCCCCAAAAGGGCGTCGTGGGTTCGAATCCCACCCTCTCCGCCACGTTCTCTAAAGCAAGAAATACGGCCGGCCAGCCTGGGTGTATCAGGATTGTACGGCAGGCATGCGAGAAAACATGGAAAACTCTAAGCCTGAGTTCGTTCGTCTGATTCCAATTCTCTCCGTGAAGGACATTGAGTCAGAGACAGAATTCTATATGAGCTTGGGCTTTGAGATTTCATATCAAGGCGACGAATTTCCAGGGTTTGTAGCTCTAAGAAACGGTGGTGTTGAATTCGGTTTGGAAGAGCGAGCTAACGTCGATGCATCGAAAGTCAACGATAGCTTTTCCTGGCAAATGGAAGCCGACAACCTCAACAAAATCATAGCCATATGTCAGGCACGAAACATCAAGCACTCCAAGCCTCGCCAGTATTGGGAAGAGAGAGACGCCTGGGAAATGCAAGTTCACACGCCAAATGGATACACCTTGAATATTGAGACACTTGGACATGAGTAGTAGATGTTTCCAGTTTGGCGCCCAGCACTCGAGCAGTTTTTCTCGGCCCGCCAAAACGGAATTTGCGCTCAGTTGGTTCCACTAATTTGCAATTAGCCCTGTCAGCGCTTGCGTATCTAGCCGGAACGCACTTGTGGTCTGCTCCTGCTCATGTTGTGCCATCTGCATGCCCCCTGTGTGCCCGCTTGACCTCTCCGGCTCACAGATTCCCTCTCCCAGGCATCCATCCAACATTTAGGAGTCTGAAGTCATGGATCTGGAGTCCAACGCATCACTGCCAACACTCTTCCCGTATTTCAGCTACCGCGACGCGGCAGCAGCCCTCAAATGGCTTAGCGATGCCTTTGGTTTCACCACGATCATCGACTTCCGCGACCCGGATGGCAACGTTGTGCATGCGGAAATGAGTCTCGGCAACGGCGCAATCATGCTCGGGACCACAATCGCCGCACAGTCCGCGGGGAGCAACCGACACGCAGCGGCGGAACAAGGCATTTATGTGTACGTGGCTGACGTGGATGCCTACTATCGATGCGCCGCGGCTGCCGGAGCAAACATTGTCTTCCCTCCTGAAGACACGGAATGGGGTTCCCGCAGATACCGCGCGCTTGATCCGGAAGGACACGAGTGGAGCTTTGGCAACTACCGGCCCTCGCCGACCTAGAGCAGATTAGCCTGATCACCGTCTCAGACCCTGCCGACGCCGCAGTTTCTGCATCTCCCCCAGACTCTAGGATGAGTAGCAGTCGTGATTGGCTCGGCATGCAGCGCATGGAATCGCTCGACTACAGCCTTGCAGTGCAAACTGCTTGACGCGTCTCAATCAAAGTGGACGGGATGGGGCATGGATGCTGTCCATGAGGATTCCTCTGCGCATAGCTGAGCAAGTAGGCTCAAGCGATCTGTCACAGGCACGCTAGCCCCCTCAAGGCATAGGTCGCCGGCAAAGGAAACCAGACTAAGACTACCAAGACCAGGGTGCCAACAAAGGGGCTCATCCTCGCCCCATGGGCCCACCGTCATTGACCGGCCGGACATTGAAATCAACCCATCCAACGACTAGCGTGCACAGTGTTATGTAATGTAGGGGTTCCTAAAATCTGCCCGATAAACTTGGAGGCACAATGCAATGGCAAACGCCCTAGACCCTGACAAGCAGCCACTTTCCTACGCGGCATTCCTCCGGGGCATCAACGTGGGAGGGCGCCGGAAAATCAAAATGGCCGATTTGAGAGCGTCGTTCACCGCGTTGAGCTTTGTCAACGTCAAAACGGTGCTCGCCAGCGGCAACGTCCGCTTCGACGCGCCGGGAGCCGATGAAACTGAAGCCCGCACGGCAATTGAACAACGCCTATTGCAGGACTTCGGGCACAGTATCGGTGTGATTGTCCGGCCACTTACGGAATTGCAGGCGCTGCTCGACACTAACCCCTTCGAAGCATTGGCGACCACTGCACAAATAAAACTTTATGTCACATTTCTCCCCGAGAGAGGTAACAGCCGCAATGGCGCCTCAACCGCTCTTCCTGACGGTTACGCTATCGTGCGCGCTACCGCAAGGGAAGTCTGCAGCGTTCTCACGCTAGCCCAAGGGCGCAGCACAATTGATCTCATGGCCCACCTTGAGAAACAGTTCGGCAAAGATATTACAACGCGAACGTGGAACACGGTGACGCGGCTATTGAACGCATCCTAGCGTCAGTCACTCCAGACCCGCTGCAGGCTTTGCCGCGCAGTTGCTGCCAGAGAAGTGGCAACCAAAGTAGCTGCAAGCGCATAGGTGGTCTGATTTCGCAGAGCTGTCGTCCCACCAGCCTCGCCTCAGAAGCGGATGTGGCCAGGCTCATCTTGCGATTAGGCTAATCACCAGAATGAGCTGGTTCTTGGAATCCCCTGATCGCTGAACTAGGCTACACTAATGTGCATGCACACACTTTATTGGCAACCGATAGGTGAATGAAGGGGAGTTCCTATGTCACGAATCGTACACTTCGAGATTCAAGCCTCTGACCCGGAGCGCGCCATAGGCTTCTATGCCGGCGTCTTTGGGTGGCAGTTTCATCAATGGGAAGGCGGAGACGCGGACTATTGGCTCATCGTTACCGGGTCTGATGACGAGCCCGGCATCAATGGCGGCCTGGCCAGGCGGAGGGGTGACCCGCCGGAGGAATCCGCTGCCCTCAATAGTTACGCCTGTGTCGTCCAAGTCGAAGACCTCGACGCGACCCTAGAGAAGATCACGGCGGAGGGGGGCCTTATTGCACTGCCGAAGTCCCCAGTGCCCGGGGTTGGCTGGGTTGGATACGCCAAAGACACGGAGGGCAACATCTTTGGGATGATGCAGCCGGATCCCGCCGCAGGTTAGTTCTCTTGCGGATATAGAGTAATCAAACCCGCAAGAGTGGCACAGTCTCTCCGGAACACATCCTGATCAGGCACAGCCCCCTCGTGCAAGAGTTGGCCGCTCGTTTACGCAGTCTGGTGCGTGAAACTGTACCGGACGCCACAGAGATTGCCTATCCCGGCTGGCACGGCCCTGGGTTCCGGCATCCAAAGTGGGGCTGTTTTTGTGGGATGTTCCCACGGGAAGACAGCGTTCGACTGCTCTTCGAGAATGGCGCAACCATCCTCGACCCTGACGGCACTTTGGAAGGGTGTGGGAATCAGACTCGCGACGTGCATATTCGGCGGCGGGAAGATGCTCGGGTGCGGCCGTTCAAGCGACTGGCATGAACAGCCTTGGACTCTAGGCAACGCTGTGAATCATCCGACCGGCTCAATGCACCGGCAGCAACCGAAACAGCATGCTGCGTGACCGGAGATACGTGCCTACGTGGCAGCGACCGGTACCTTTTCGCCTTGCACCCTGGTGTAAACGCGCTCAGTCAGGCTGCCCTCAATCGGCGCCGGCTCACCGAGGCGGATGCTCTCTTCAACGTAGCTGAAGAGCGCGTCAATGTCTGTCCTGGAATTCATCCGCTGGAACCACAGCCCGCTGCCAAAGAGGTACATGAAGACATTGTTTCCCAGACCGCACGGACCCAGGCAGCCGCCGCCGTCATCAGCCGTGAACACGATGTTCACGTGCTCTGAGATCCCCCGGCGACGTGCCTCGCGCAAATAGTGGGCCTTTTCAAGTCGGGGGTGAGTATATCCATTACCGCAGCAGCAGGCTTCGCACACAAAGAGCACGCCGGCCATCATTTGCAGAAGTTCCTGGCCACCTTCCAACGTGGGCACCATCTTTAGATCGGGACGACTGCGAAAATCCCTCATTACCTAGTCCTCTGTTAAAGCTTCGGACTCTCGTTATGTAGCTTACGGTTACAAACTATTCGCCAACGACTGCGCGACCACCTACAAAGGCCAGTTAAGGACATGCGACAGCCGCAACCAAAGAGCAGCGATCTACATTCAAGCTATCAGAAACTGCGAATAGTTGTCAACTAAATCCAACTGACCCTCTTGACGACGCCGCGGAATTCATGATATAAGATACAAGTAGAGCGCTGACTCGTACCGAATTAAGAGACAATTTGAGCATCCATGAGCCACGCTGCGAACCCCAATAGCCTTGCGCTTCGCGGCGGTCACACGAATGTGTTGTGGCCGCCAGTGTTAGTATTCCTTGTAGCCGCTTAGGCGGCGCAAGATTGAACACACATATACCATTACCAGTGGGACGGCAGCATTCCCCAGTACCGAACAAAGAGATGTGATGCACGAGCGAGAACGCGGTCGCCGGAATAGTGAACCAGAAATCCTGGCGCCGACCGTGCTCCCGGAGCGACAAAGCGAGACCTATTGTTCGAGTTGAAGTGCGAAGTCAGGATGCCCGTCCCCAACCAAGGGACGGGTTTTTTGTTAGCCCAGAGTCAAAGACAAGCGGATACGCACAATAATGCTAGGTGAGTTTCCAGAAACTTCCGCAGACATGCAATTTGAGCCGGACCGGCTCTCTATAGGGTATCGCTGGGGTAGGTGGGCCGTAATCGCGGGATTCCTCGCTTTTTCCGCTGCGATTCTTATCCTTGGAGTTTTCGCGCTATTGCTCTTAGGAATTCCAATTGCGCTGATCACTGGGTTGATGGAAGGGAGCTGGCAAGCAACCGAACGGGCGCTCACGCAATTATGGCGCATCAGTCCAATCTTGCTTGCCGCAGAACTTGCGATAGCTTGGGTGCTCGTGGCGCTGTTTCTCATCTTGCGCCGTGTGTTAGCGAAATTCGGCGCAGCCGCAGTGTAAGTAGATACTAAAGAGCAAAAGCAATTGCTTGACAATAGGTGACTTAGCTAGAATCATGAAGTGGATCGATATGCTATCAGCAATGGAGGCATTCAACTGCAGGACGTCGCGCTCCAGGCCTCTGGGGCGGACGACGTCGTGCGGGGCAGTATCTCACCGTTCGGCGCCAGAGCGGCACGAGCAACGTTGATACGGCCAGTAGGTCAACCGTAAAACCAAGACGAGTAAAAAGATTGAAGAAAGAGGTCGGGAGCAAATGAAACGGACAGGTGCAGAGATCATCTTGGATAGCTTGGTGGCACACGGCGTGCACACCGTATTTGGGTATCCCGGAGGCGCGTGCCTGCCTTTGTATGATGCCCTCTACCATTACCAGGACAGAATTAACCACATCCTGGTGCGCCATGAGCAAGGCGCCGCCTTCGCAGCCGACGGCTACGCCCGCGCCAGTGCCGATGTCGGCGTGTGTATCGCAACCAGCGGACCGGGTGTTACCAATCTCGTTACCGGTATCGCGGGAGCCCACATGGATTCCGTGCCTGTGGTTGCCCTCACCGGCCAGGTACCGCGCAATCTGCTCGGCACGGACGGCTTCCAGGAAACCGACGCGACCGGCGTCATGCTACCGATTACAAAGCACAACTGGCTTGTTATGAATGCCGAAGAGCTTCCCCGCGTAATGGAAGAGGCGTTCCATATTGCCAACACAGGTCGCAAGGGCCCGGTGCAGGTGGACGTTCCCAAGGACGTCTTCCTGGAGGAAGTTGAGTTTGACAACTTTCCGCCGCCCAACATTCCCGGTTACAACCCGGATGAGGGCATGCAACCTGATCCAACACTTGTGCGCGAAGCAGCGGAGGTGATCCACGGGTCAGAGAAGCCGATCATCCTGGCGGGCCACGGCATACACTATTCTGGCGCCTACGAAGAATTGCTGGCGTTTGCCGAGAAAGCAAATATTCCCGTCATCACGACACTCCACGGCGTCTCGTCATTCCCGGAAAGCCATGATCTTTCGTTTGGCATGGTTGGCATGCACGGCAATATCTATGCCAACTGGGCCGTGGACCGCGCAGACCTCCTCATCTCCTTGGGTATGCGCTTCGATGACCGCGTAACAGGCCGCCTTGAGGACTTTGCGACAGAGGCGCGCATCATCCACGTGGACATCGACCCGGCGGAAATCGGCAAGAACGTGAACACAGACGTTGGCATCGTGGCCGATCTCAAGCCCACCATTCGCGCGCTCATTGATGAAATCGACCAACTCGACCACAGCCCTTGGGTTAAGCAGATCTGCCAGTGGCGTGAGGACCACCCCAGCCTCGCAATCCGCGAGACCGAGATCGTGCTGCCGCAGTGGGTTATTCGCCAGATCTACCACATCACTAATGGCGAGGCCGTGGTAGTCACCGACGTCGGGCAAGCGCAAATGTGGGCCGCGCAGCACTTCTGGTACGACCGGCGCAATACTTTCTTCTCGTCGGGCGGCCTCGGCGCAATGGGATACGCCTTCCCCGCATCAATCGGCGTCAAGTATGCACGTCCTAATGAGCAGGTCTGGTGCATTATCGGTGACGGCGGCTTCCAGATGACGCTGCAAGACCTTGCCGTCGTCAAAGAGCACAACATCGACGTGAAGATTGCCATCATCAACAACAACCATCTCGGCATGATCCGGCAATGGCAGACCCTCTTCTACGATAGCCGCTTTATGAGCGCCAAGTTGGAGAACCCGGACTTCGTGAAGCTGGCCGAGGCCTACGGCCTGCCCGGCCTTCGCGCTTCTACGAAGAGCGACGTGGTCAAAGTGCTGAAAGAGGCGGAAGAGATCCCCGGGCCGGTGGTGCTCGATCTGGTTGTGGACGAAGTCGAGAAAGTCTACCCGATGGTGCCGGCAGGTTCGAGCCTCGCCGAGACGATCGAGGGAGACGAAGTGGAAGAGGCGAGGTACGCATGAGACACGTCCTAATCGCAGACGTCGAAGACCATCCCGGCGTTCTCAACCGCATCGCCAGCCTCTTCCGTAAACGCGCATACAACATCGAGAGCCTGGCCGTCGGCCACTCGCACCGGCCAGGCATCTCTCGCATGACAATTGTCGTGGCGGAAGAACACAAAGAAGCAATTCAAGTGGCCAAGCAACTGGACAAACTGATCGAGGTGCTTTCGGTCATCGATGTTACGGAGCAACGCCACGTTTCCCGTGAAATGGCTCTGGCCAAGATAGCCGCTCCAGAGATGAAGCGCACGGAGATCTTGCAGCTTGCCAATGTCTATCGCGCCCAAGTGGTAGACGTGTCGCCCGGCAGCATCATACTCGAGATTACGGGTGACGAAGACAAGATCGACTCGTTCGTGGAGATCATTCGCCCGTACGGCATTCTTGAATTGAGCCGCACCGGGGAGGTCGCCATGGTACGGGGGCGCGCTATGCCCGCGCCGACAGTTGTGGCGGAAGAGGGCCCGGCGGCGTAGCACTGGCTTAGCCTACATGTGGGCCGCCTCATAATTGCGAGGCGGCCCACTGCTTGAAGAGATCAAACAAGTATTGGGAGCGAAGAGAGGGTACTGTGGTTCAGGTCTACTACGACGAAGACGCAAACATCGATCTGCTCAATGACAAGACAATTGGCATCATTGGCTACGGCAGCCAGGGGCACGCCCACGCGCTCAACCTGCGCGACAGCGGTTGCAATGTCATGGTGGGACTGTACGAAGGCAGTCGCTCGTGGTCCAAAGTCGAGAGCGACGGTCTTCAAGTTGGCACCACTGACGAGGTGGCGCAGCAGGCCGACCTCATCATGATGCTCACGCCGGATACGGTGCAGCCCAGCCTCTATCAGGAGTCAATTGCCCCCCACTTGCGCTCCAGTCAGGTGCTCCTCTTCGCTCATGGTTTTAACATCCACTTTCAGCAAATCGTTCCCCCCGCCATCGTAGATGTGAGCATGGTTGCCCCTAAAGCTCCAGGCCACCGCATGCGCGCCACATTCGAAGAAGGCAACGGCGTGCCTGGATTGCTGGCTATCCAGCAGGATGCCAGTGGCAACGCCCGGGAACTAACGCTGGCCTATGCCCGTGGCATTGGCTGCACCCGCGCTGGTGTGCTGAATACGACATTCAAGGAAGAGACGGAGACCGATCTCTTCGGCGAACAGACCGTCCTCTGCGGCGGTGTGAGCGCATTGGTGAAGGCGGCCTTCGAAATCCTGGTAGATGCCGGTTACCAACCGGAAGTCGCCTATTTTGAGTGCATGCACGAGCTCAAGCTCATTGTGGACCTCTTCTACCAGGGCGGCCTCAACTATATGCGGTACTCGGTGAGTGAAACCGCCGAATACGGCGACTACAGCCGCGGACCCCGTGTGGTTGACGACCACGTCAAGGAGAAAATGCACGAGATCCTACATGAAATCCAGACCGGAGAATTCGCCCGTGAGTGGATTCTTGAGAACATGGCCGGGCGCCCGGCGTTCAACGCCTACCGTGAAATGGACAAGACGCACCAGATTGAAACCGTCGGCAAGAACCTGCGGGCCATGATGCCGTGGCTCGATCCCAAGTAGGTCCCTTCGAGGATACGCATTCAATGGGAATCCCGCTGTATCCGTCAGTCTTCCCTCTGCCATCTCTAGTCAAGAAGGAGCGTGGTCTCAGGCCCACCCGGCGCCAAGGCATAGCTGCCCTGGTAAGCTGGCGGGCCTGCTCACTTGCCACACCCGCCGCCGCCTCGCATCGACGTGCTTTTGGCACACTGTGTACTTTCGTGAATTAGAGGACTTTATCCAGCATGCGAACACTACAGATATTCGATACTACGCTGCGTGATGGTGAGCAAGCAGCGGGCGGGTCTTTGACGGTAGATGAAAAGCTGTACCTCGGCCAGCAATTGGAACGACTTGGTGTTGACATTCTCGAGGCCGGCTTTCCCCGCACTTCTCCCGGCGACTTCCAGGCCGTGCAACTCTTGGCAAAGAAACTGCGCGACGTCCAGATTTGCGCCCTATCCGGCTTTAAGCCGGACCAGGTCGAGGCCGCTTGGGGCGCTATCAAAGAAGGTGAAGCGCCCCGCATCCATGTCTTTATCTCATCGAGCGATATCCACCTGGAACGACAATTGCGCATGACTCGCCAGGAAGTCAGAGAGGCAGCAATCGCGTGCGTCGAACAGGCGGTGGGATATTGCTCCAATGTCGAATTCTCGGCGATGGATGCCACGCGCAGCGATTGGGACTACTTATGTCAGCTTTTTGGCGATGCTATTGCAGCCGGCGCTAAGGTCGTAAACGTGCCCGATACGATGGGGTACACCCAGCCGGATGAGTTTGCTGAGCTCCTGCAATACCTGCGAGCGAATACACCCGGTATCGACAACGTAACAATCTCCGTCCATTGCCATAACGACCTCGGACAGGCCAACTCCAATTCGCTGATCGCCATCATCAACGGTGTGGATCAAATCGAATGCACGATCAATGGCGTTGGGGAACGCGCCGGAAATGCGTCACTTGAAGAGGTAGTGATGAATACCACCGTGCGCAAAGACTTTTTCAAAGTAACGCACGGCATAAACACAGAGGAAATCTACCGCACGAGCCGGATGGTGAGCGACTTGATGAACATGCCGGTGCAGCCCAACAAGGCTGTCGTGGGCGCGAACGCATTCGCGCACTCCTCCGGCCTGCATCAGGACGGCATGCTGAAGGACCGGCAAACGTATGAGATTATGACACCCCAGAGCGTGGGCATGGGCGGTAGCCGGATTGTCCTCGGCAAGACCAGCGGTCGGCACGCCTTCCGCGACCAGCTTGCCAAGATGGGCTATCACCTCAGTGAAGAGGAGTTTCAGGAAGCCTTTGATCGCTTCAAGGACCTGGCCGACAAGCGCCGCAACGTCACGGAGCGAGATATCGAGGCGCTGCTCTCAAGCGATGTGCTGCACGCTAAGGAGTACTTTCACCTTGATCACATTCAGGTGAGTTGCGGCGATAAGAGCATCCCGACCGCAACCGTACGCATCATCGATGAAGAGGACCGTGTCTTGGAAGATGCGGCATTGGGCGATGGACCGGTGGATGCCGTCTGCAAGGCCATCAATCGCATCGTCAATGTGCCGGCGGAACTCACTGAATTCCGTGTTCAGGCCGTTACCGAAGGTATCGATGCGCAAGGTGAGGTGAGCATTCGTCTTGAAAGCGAGGGTGTGTCTGTGACCGGCTACGGCGCTGATACGGACATCATTGTCGCCAGCGCCAAGGCATACATGAATGCCCTCAACAAGCATATCTCTGCGCAAAGCGTCGCTGAAGCGCACGCAGACGCGACGCCGGTGGCTGCTGCCGGGTCACACTCGTAAGCCAGCCGTTCGTTTGAGCGAACGACGGGGCGTCGCCATATAGCTCTACAGCCAAAGCGGAGGCGTATCTAGAAGATCACGCCTCCGCTCTCTCTTTCAGACATCTTTTCAGCAATTAGTAGCTCGAGGCTTCGGTTGGAAAGAAGCAAGACGTGTGATCTTCTGCAGGTATGAGCCAACTACCAACTGTCATTCTTGTAAGTGTTGAGTAATTCGTTGACAGAATTCGCTTTCCCGTAGAATGCGCTACAAGGCCTTGTCATTCCGAGCATAGCGAGGAATCTAGGGTCCCAGCTCAACGCACTTCCACGGCCTCAGCACTCTAGATTCCTCACTCTGCTACGCTCCGTTCGGAATGACATGTATGTAGGCGAGCACAGAGTTCTGCTCCCATGTTTCTTCTACCAAATCTGTCAACGAATTACCTGACATTTACAGTTCTGAGGAGAGCAGCGACGAAGAATCTAGAATTGGGAGTATTTCTCGAGTCCGCGAACCCTGTTCGACGCAGCGTTCGGCATGACGCGAACGCTGCCTGCAAAATCTACAATCCTATATCAACTACTTCCGATCTCTTCTTGACCGTGTCTGCCTTCGGCCAAATGTTGTCACGTCATGAATCATGCGCGCGACGATCTAAAGCGCTATGTGCCGTCTCGCCCGCGCCCCCGGCGAATTTCGATGCGAATGTCTCCCGGCTTTTCTACCCCCTTGAGCGCAGACAGCATTCCCAATATGCCGCCGGATATTACCGCGCTGGCAAAGGCATTAATCGGTACCTCCTCACCATCGACCGTGAGCCGAATCGCGTCGCGCTCCGGGTCCGGACGCGCATAGCGCTCGACCAGGAATGCCGCTAAACCATGCGAGTCGTTAGACCGGTACGTAGGAATAGAGAGTGTCATTTCGCCGTCGCTCACGACGGCCGCAAGTTGCTCTTCCGCAAGCAGCAGGTCCGGCCCTAGATCGCTACGGTGCACCTCTATCTTTGGGAATTTCGACCGCTTGTAGCCTTCGACCAATACGAAGTCATACCCCAACATTGGCAGCAATCCCACGAGCTGCGGTAGTGAAGCGTCATGAGACACTTTGCAGAAGATGACGGCGTCCCCAGGCCCGCTGAGCACCACCGCTTCTGCGCCAGAATGTGCCAGACGCCAGGAGTCGCTGCCCTCTCGGTCCAACGTAAAGCCATGCGCGGCATGTTTAATCACCGCGACCCGCCGTCCACGCTCCTGCAGGCACGGGATGAGTTTTTCCAGGAGCGTCGTCTTCCCCGCATTATGCTTTCCGACTATGCATACCACGGGGATCACGACACGGACTCCCTAGCTCGTTGCCTGCGCCGGTCTGCCTCTGCATCCGGCAGCGGCACGATGGAATGAGCAAAGCCAAGCAAGAGTGCCTTGGTCGCTATACCCAAGCAAGTCATGCAATTCCTGTTTCCTAAGTGGGTGCGGGTGAAGTTGTCAGCAGAGCAACGTTCATGGTTCGAAAAGCCTGTACTGAGCTTGTCGAAGTGCTCACCACGAACGGAAGAAACGAGAATTCGTCAGTAGAATTTCGTTAGTAAAGTCGGTGTTCGTTCATCCTGTGTCTACCTGTCTTGGGTATGCCTGTCGTGAGCATGTCGCAGGATTGAAGGATGTACGGATACCCTCTTCACGTACGCTCTAAGTTTTTCCTCGTGCTCCCTGCCGGCGGTTCTCAGCTTGCTGCCTGAGAAAGGCCTCAACGAAGTCATCGATAGCACCATCCATCACGGCGCGCGTATTCCCGGTTTCAACTCCGGTGCGGAGGTCTTTGACCATGGTGTAGGGATGCAACACATACGAACGAATTTGGTTGCCCCATTCAGCGCTCGTATGCTCACCCTTGAGAGCCGCCTGTTCGGCCTGCTGCTCTTGCAGCTTCCGCTCCAAGAGGCGTGCGCGCAGAATGCGCATGGCTGCCTCGCGGTTTTGCAGTTGCGAGCGCTCATTTTGGCAGGAGACGACAATGCCGCTGGGCGCATGTGTAATACGCACCGCCGAGTTGGTCTTGTTTACATGCTGCCCGCCCGCCCCACTGGCGCGAAACGTATCGAGACGCACGTCGTCGGGGTTGATCTCAACCGTGACGTCATCATCGATCACGGGAAGCGCCTCTACGAGTGCGAATGACGTGTGCCGGCGGTGGTTGGCATCAAACGGCGACAACCGCACGAGACGGTGCACGCCATGTTCGGACTTAAGCCGGCCGTAGGCAAATGGCCCGCTTACCTGCAACGTCACGCTCTTGATGCCGGCCTCTTCACCGGGGGTGCTATCCAAAATCTCCGGCCTGTGCTCGTGCGTCTCCGCCCAGCGGATATACATGCGAAGGAGCATCTCGACCCAGTCCTGCGAATCAGTTCCGCCTGCGCCCGCATGCAGGGAAAGAAGCGCGTCACGCTCATCGTACGTGCCTTGAAAGAGCGTCTGTATCTCACGCTTCTCGCCATCAGCTTCCAGCCGGCCCACCTCGGAGTCAAGCTCTGTCTCCAGCGCTGGGTCGTCGAGCGCGGCAAACTCCTGCAACGCCTCGACTTCCGCGAAGAACCCATTCCAATCATCCGCCATGCGGCGCACCGCCGCGAGCCGCTGCATCACACGCTGTGCGTCAACCGGCGTATCCCACAGTCCCGGGTCAAGCGACTTTTCCTCCAGTTCGGCAATCTCTACGTCCCATGATGCCAGGTCAAAGGCGCCTCCGAAGTTCGTCTGCACGAGCGCTTAGGGCGGCTATTCTCTCATTGATCATATTCTTCGCTCTCTCGAGGTTTTCCTCACGGTGCTAAGACAGAGTTTTTACGTTATGTCGAGATACAATATTGGGAGCCACAACCGTTATTCCGCTCTCACTCCTCAACGATGCAGAATCATGAGTCCCTGCACCGCCTGCAACCAAGGATGCCGAGCCGAGCGAAGTCGTTGTAGCCTGTTCGATGCCCGTTGATTAAATCATAGGCACTGGACTCGGTCAAACACTCCCCAGACTCTGTAGCCGCAAGCTAGTGACAACGTGCTGAGATAGACCAAGAACAGGCATTCGACCTGGTGTAACCTGCGGTGGCAAATGTCATCACCTTACGGTATGCTGATATCTACCGTGCGGCCAGCCGGCCCGCATGCTTACGGGAGACTTGAGCAAGAGCCCACACCCGCTGCTGAGGAAAACGCACATGAAACAGGTGCTCCACATTATCGACGACAAGGACAACACCGCAATCGCGCTGGCTGACCTTACCCCAGGCGCCAAGGTCTCTTTCACAGGACCAGACGGCGCGCAGGAAATCACGATTCTCGACGACATTCCCTTCGGTCACAAGGTGGCCGTGAAAGCCATCGGCAACGGCGAACACGTCATCAAGTACGGCGAATCGATTGGGGCTGCCACGCAAGACATTGCGCCGGGCAATCACGTGCACACGCAGAATTTAGAGAGCCTGCGCGGGCGTGGTGACCTCGTCGGCGCCGACCAATCCTCCTAGCCCTGCCGCTGCCACTGTCATGCCTGCACAGAAGTCCGCAAGCCCGCCAAAACGCAAGCGAGGCCGAGAGTCTAAACGCGCTCTCCGCGAGCGTCTAGGAGAGATCGTCTCCGGCCTCCGCGCAACCTATCCTGAAGCCGAATGCGCTCTTGAATATCGTAGTGCGTGGGAACTATTGGTTGCCACCATCCTCTCCGCGCAGTGCACGGACAAGCGAGTAAACATGGTCACTCCGGCCCTCTTTGAGCGCTTTCCAACGGTGGAAGCCTTTGCAGCGGCGCCGCGAGAAGAACTGGAAACAGCCATAAGGACAACCGGCTTCTTTCGCAATAAAGCCAAGAATATTCAGGGCGCCGCGCACGTGCTGCTGGAGAAATTCGGGGGCGCTGTGCCTAATACGATGGCGGAACTCCTCGAGTTGCCCGGCGTAGCGCGGAAGACCGCCAATGTTGTGCTCGGCGTGGCTTTTCAGGTTGCTGACGGGGTTGTGGTCGACACCCACGTCTCGCGCCTCTCTCAGCGCCTGCGGCTGACCCGCGAAAAAGAGCCCACCAAGATCGAGCGAGATTTAATGCAGATAGTGCCTCAGTCCGATTGGATAGACATTGGACACCTGCTAATTCACCACGGCCGGGCGCTCTGCACCGCTCGCAAGCCTGCCTGTGGCGAATGCCCGTTACAGGACCTTTGCCCAAGCGCGGCACTCTACCTCGACGGTTAGATTGGATGTGGCCACCCTCTACCCCACAGTTGGCGGGCCAAGCGGGATCTATGGCATCTAAGCACACACAACAATTAGGTGCCAGTTTCAAATGCTTGCCCAGCTACTCTTTCTCCACACAACAGGGACAACCTTCGCGCAATCCATCGAACGTGTAAATGCCCGTGTTGTGGCCGTCTTCCCAATGCATCCGGACCGCATAGCTCCCCACTTGCTCAATTGACTCCAGGAACGTCTGAGCTGCCGTCAGAATTATGCCGGCATGCATCGACCCGGGAATGTCCATTTCACCGGCGCAAAGAGCACACGGACACGAGCGGCGCAAGTCCTCCCAATCGTAGCGGCTAATGTGCCCATCTCGCCACTCGACTCTGAGTTCGCGGCTGTCCTCGCCGCGTGATATCATCGCGGGCGTTCGTGCCCGAATGTCTCTCATTTCTTGCTCCGCATGTGAATACTTCCGTTACTACGTGTTCCATCCTGCGCTGAATAGTCCGAAAGACACCTGGTTCCGGAATGCCACGTATGGATTGGCACGGTGCTTCGAGATTTCAACCGCACCCAATCGCGCTCTCGCCAGGCAATCAAGAACGCACCCCGACGTTGTCGGGGTGCGTTCACTTCCATTGCTGGGTCGGGCAGTAGTTCCGCCTATTCATCGCCCTAACCTCGGGCACTGGCTCTAGTTTGGCTCGCTCACACCAGCGCGTCGCCGAAACTACCCGTCAAGAGGCGGAACCCAACACCCTGTTTTGTGGCCCCCCACCCGCATCAGTCGTAGTTTTCAATCCCGCGGATGGAGGGTTACCTGTCCACTTGCCAAACACAATACAGCACTCTCGGATTATCGAGCGGCAAGCGCATTCCTTTCATGGCTCACCTCCCTCCTTTCGTGCAGTACCGAGGGTTCGCACCCTCCTTACTTCAAATTAACCACAATGCATAGAATTTGTCAAGCGTTCGGAACCGATTTGCTGCAGAATGAATTGATTAGTCTTGGAGGAAGAGAACACCCTTGGCGCTGCCGCACGCCGGCGGCTTACACGTACACTATTCTGATCCGCTCCATCGATACGTGGACGCCAGAAACCGCGGCACACCGGCTCTACAGCTCCATCTCACTCAAGTAGCGGTCTTCTCCCACCAGCATCAAGACGTCGCCGTCTTGTAGGCGCTCGCTGGGGTACGGATCATAGATGACACTCTTATTGCGTCCAATCATCAGGACTCGAAGTCCGCTCTCTTCATCAAAACCCAAGACTTGCAGCGACCGGCCGACAAAACGATCGGGAACGCGGATCTTGCTGACACCATAGCCTGGGACCACCTCCACATAGTCCAGTATGGCACGCGAAATGAACGTATGTGAAATGCGCAGGCCGGCTTCATGTTCAGGATAGATCACCTTATCGGCGCCAATGCGATCCAGTATCTCGCCATGAAGTTCATCACGTGCCTTTGCAATCACATATGGCACGTCAAGATGTTTGAGAATCAGAGTGGTGACAATGCTGCTCTGAACGTCCGAACTAATACCGACAACCACCACGTCGAAATTGCGAATGCCCAGCTCCTCCAAGGCTCCTTCATTTGACGTATCAGCCCGCACTACGTGGGTGAGGTCATCCGACATGTTTTCCACAAGGTCTTCATTTTTGTCCACGCCCAACACATCGTACCCCAGGCTGGCAAGCTGAATTGCGGCGCTTCTACCAAAGCGCCCCAGACCAATGACGGCAATCTGCTGGTTTTGCATTCGCTATCTCCTATCCCACGCGTACCGATTCACTAGGATACTCCAAGAACTCGCGATGACTCTTCTGCGCAAGCAGCAGCACGAGGGTGAGCGGGCCGAGTCGCCCGACAAACATCGCAAGTACCAAGAGGAGGCGGCTCGCGTCGTGCAACTGTGGCGTAATGCCATAGGACATGCCAACCGTGCCAAGCGCCGACGCAGCCTCGAAGAGAACCGGAAGGAAGCCTACGGGCTCGAAGTCAGCAAGCAGCCAGCTCACCGCAATGAGCAGCAAGGTAGCCAACGAGACAATGGCGAGTGACCGGAATACCACTCCCTGCGGAATTCGCCGGCGCAGTATCGAAGTTCGCGTCCGCCCGCGCATCACGGCCAAGATTGTGACACAGAGAATAGCAAATGTGGTCACCTTTATTCCACCTGCAGTCGAACCTGGCGCGCCGCCTATGAGCATGAGCACCATCGTCAGGAAGGTAGTGTCCTCCGTCATATTACCGACAGGAAGCGTCACAAAGCCGGCCGTGCGGGCAGCGATGCTATGGAAGAACGTGTCTACCAGTTGCACGTGCCACACTTCTCCGGCCAGTGTAAGCGGATTGGTGCGTTCCCGCCAGAAGAATGCCAACCCGCCAATTAGCCACAGTGAGCTCGTGACGATCAATATCAGCTTGGTTTCCAGGCTAAAGCGCACCCAGCGCCGTGACATTGCAACATCGTGAAACAGCACGTATCCCGTACTGCCAAACACGACCAGCGCCCCAATTACGACAAGCAAAAACTCCTCCCGGCGGAAGTCTGTCAAGCTGGTAAAGCCTCCCATGAGATCGAACCCAGCGTTGTTAAATGCCGATATGCCGTGGAACAATCCCATCCAAAACGCCCTGGACGGCTCATTGCTCTGCGCAAAGTAGAGCGACAACGCCAGGACACCAACAGCCTGGACCATGATCGTCCAGATTGCGATGTTTCGGGCGATACTAACGATGCCCCCAATTCCGGATAGGTTGAGCGCCTCGCGCATGAGAACCTGCTGGCGCAGCCGAATCCTTTGTCCAAGCACCATGAACAAGAGGATTGAGCTAGTCATGAAACCAAAGCCGCCCAACTGTATGAGCGCAAGAATCACGACGTGGCCGAACGTCGTCCAGTGGTCTCCGGTATCAACCACTACCAACCCGGTTACGCACACGGCTGACGTGGCAGTGAAAAGGGCATCGATCAGAGAGGTGCTATTGCCGGGCTTAGTGGCCGCGGGCAACATAAGCAGCAACGTTCCCAAGGCGATGAGGGCTGCAAATCCTCCCGCAAGGACGAATGAAGAGCCGAATTTCCGCCGTCGCTCGTACCCCTTGGGATTGGGAGGTGGCGTCACCAGCACTACTTTGGGAGCGTGCTGGCGCTCTCCTTGCTGCGTGCCGTCCCCTTCAGTGGGTCCGTTGTCTGAGGAGCCTATGGCCGCGTCCCTCCCCTAGCTGAGCGATACGCGGATCTCTTCACATATGAGTAGCTACCTGCCACCTATCGATGCTACGTAGGCTAGGTAGATTCCGCTACAAAGCGGACAGTAACGAGTTCGTGAGTGCCAAGTTGCGGTACTGTCACACTCAGCACATTGTCGCTGACGCTATATTCGGCATCGGTTCCACTTACCATGAGCTGCGCATCTTGCACTGCACTGCCAGGTTGCAACACGACCCGCACTTCCTGGGCGCCGACATTCACGACTTCTTCCACCGACCCTCGCCACGCATCCACGCTGGTGAGATTCACGAGGTGCACCTGGAGCATGTTGCCAAGGACAAGCACGCCAATGTCTACCAGGCCCGGTCCCTCCACGGTTACCGGCAATTCGCTGCCATGGGCCCAGCGCACCGCATGTGCGAGCAGGCCGGCGAGATCAGAATTATTCTGTTCCCAAATGGCGTGGGCGATGTCTCCTGGGAAGTAAACGATCCGGCTCTGTTCCTGTTCGCGCGCGAACAGGACCGGACGGGAGATATGAGGTAGCTCCGACAATGCGAATTCGACCGGTTCCGCAGGCGCCGGCGGCACCAGCACTAAGGGCGTATCCGTCCTCGCCAAAGGCTGCACAAGGCTAAGCCGCGTGGCCGCCGGCAGGACGATTGTATCGGTATACGGCTGAACGATCGGATGATCACCGCCGATCTGATACTGCGCATGGTCCAGACCTGCAATCGGCTCGCGGCCTGAAGCGGTAACGCCCAGCACGTCTGCCAGTGCAAAGTCGGTGCGGTATTCCCCTGAGGTGTCCCGCCGCGAGGTCTCAAACGTCGCCACCAGGCTGCGGCCGCTGCTCACGAAACTCCTAATCTGCTGGGAGTGGCTATCCGAAAGTTCACTGATGTTCGGGAGCAGGATCAACTGATAGTCCTGCAGCGCCCCTGCTTGGATGCGATCTAGCTCCACCAAATCGAATGGAATGCGCGCCCGCAACAGGGCTAAGCATGCGCCCATTACATGACTGTTGAAGCCACATATGGCATCGGCATCCGTGCTGTTGGCATAGAGCACTCCCACTGTCGCGCCGGGAATGCGTCCTCCCAGAATCTGTTCATGCTGACTCTGCCATGAAAGAGCCGGAGCCATCTGCTGGAATATTCTGCGATCGCGCGGCACTGCCGCGATACTGGTCCAGGGCCAGGCGCCATGTGCAAGAATTTCAGCCAACGTTACCGGGATTGTTGCCGGAGAAATCGCGTCCGAAGCGCCGCTGCCCACGTTGACCGTGACATAGGCCGCTTTTCCTCTGCCTGCAACGCCCCTCGCCTTGCGGCTCACCAAGCCTGCCGTCCAGAGTGGGTGCTGCCCCCCACCGGCTTCATGCTGGCCCACGACGAATTCCGCCAGCGAAGCTACCCGGCCCTGGGTCGTGTCCCCAACCCACAAGGTATTGGCGCGTGCCTCCTTGGTAATCCGGTCCAGGAAGCTCCAGAGTTCTTCATCTACTTCTCGCCGCCAGCGTTGCCAACTCCGATGTGAACGTTCCTCTTCCAAACTCGCCGGCGACCGGCGAACTGGTCTGGGAAGCCGCATCTCTGCTTCCCGAGCGTACCGTTTCTCGCAGTAAGTGCAGTAGCAAATCTGGCGGTTTCCTTGCCAGTTATGCCCGAGAAAGCCATCCACGGGGTATCGACCAGCGATCTCACGGACAATCGCAGGCAAGTATTCCCGGTAATACGGTGAGTTGATGCAAGTGTAGTAGAGGCCGTTTGCGCGGCGCGGCTTACCTTCGTGGTCCACCATGAACCAGTCGGCATGGGCGTAGTAGAGGTCCTCGTGGCCCATACTGGGGTCGATGCGAGCGAGCACAACCAGGTCTTGGTCCTTTGCCGCCTCCACCAACTCCCCGAATACATCGCGCTCGCCGAGCGAGTGGCTGCGGCGATGGAAGGGTACTTCCGTAGGATAGAACGCCAAAATACCACCCGCGCTCAGTGCTACGCCGCCGAACCCATTCTCACGCCAACGCTCCTGCCACCAATCAACGTCCACGTGTTGTGGATCAGCCTCATGGAGCACTACCTGTCCAAAGCGAATGAACTGATCGTACCAAGGCATCTCCCGGGCCATACTGGCTCCCTTCATGTCTAACTTGCAAGGCTCCGAGAAGCCTTGCGACACGTGTGTTTACGTTTACCCCGCTTTATTCTCAGTCTATCCAACACCCACCGAATCTTCAAATGCCGCAGCCCTGCGCCACCTCCTCTTCCATTGACTTAGAGATTAGTCTCTATGCCGAAGCCAGACCGGTGCATGGTCACAGCGGCAGCACATAGACTGAACGCACTTTCTCCACTATGTAAAGTAGCCGCTAGGGCCGACAGCTTGCAGTAGGGCAGACTACAAAACTGCCCTTGCACGGCGCCGGCCTCCAGGCAACTTTGCGTTCCCTGGCCTGCCTCAATGGACTTGCCACGTGTTAGGTTGGAGAGTGCGATGGGTCCAAAAACTAATTGAACTTTCCTGACACGGTGGTTCAATTCGGTGTACACTACCAGCGGCAATTGGATGAAATGTTGATGCCAAATCGCCGCACTTCGAAATAGGCATCTTCCCCAGCACTTTATAACGATAGGAGCACTTTGGCAGCCATGTCCGCGGAAGAAACGCACGAGCACTATGGGACCGCGACGCTTGAACCGGCCGGCTACGCCATTGCGGGCGCCTATGGCTCCTGGCGGCTCCGCTTCACGGTTGGCGCCCGAGGTATCGCTACCGGTGGCGCCATCAGGATCTATACGGATTCGGACACTGACTGGGGAGTACCACAGCTAACCAACCCTACCCAAGCTGAGTACATGACCGTGGCTGCCCCATTGGATGCAGGCCTTGACGTTCTGGTTGAGGATATTAAGTCAATAAAACTTCGTGTCCAGGGGCGCGACCTGCGGGCAGGAGAATCTGTCGTGGTGACATACGGTGATCAAGCCGGAGGCGGGCCCGGATCACGCGCTCAGACCTTCCTGGAGGAAAGGCGATACTTCTGGGTGGCAGTTGATGCCAGCGGGAACGGCGACTTCACCACCTTGCCAAACTCGCCGTACCTTTCCGTCGTGGGCGGCCAAGCCGTGAAGCTGGCAGTTGTCGCGCCATCGACAGTCGTCGTAGGCGAACCATTCCGCACACTCATACGCGCCGAAGATGCGTGGGGTAATCCCGCCAACGCGTACGCGGGCACAATCGCGATCATTGCGGAGGGCATAGAGCTTTCGGAGCAGGATCGAAATCTGACGTTTCTTCCTAGCGATCACGGTGTGCGGGCGATTGAGGAGTGTTCTGCCTCCCATGCCGGCACGCAGCGCATTCACGTCAAAGACTCGCATTGCAATCTCGTTGCACGCAGCAATCCAATTCTCGCCACCGAACGACAGCCGGGGCACAATCTCTACTGGGCCGATCCCCACGGCGGCCAAGTCGCCCTGGCGGCGAAGATACCCGGCTTCTTCCGCTTTGCCCGTGACGTTGCCGCCTTGGACTTTGTCGGCTATCAACGCAATGATCACATGGTCTCTGCAGAAGACTGGCGGCTGCAGCAGGAAGCCGAAGCCGCCTTCTCAGACCCCGGTCGCTTTGTCCCGTTACCGGGATTCGAATGGTCGCCGGAAACAGCGCGGGGCGGTCATCACAACGTCTATTTCCGCCGGCACAATCAACCCATCCGGCGCAACAGCCACGCGCAAGTTGCCGACAAGTCGGACGTCGCTACCGATCTCCCCCACGTGCGCGATCTCTACGCGGCGTATCGCCACAGCGACGTGCTCATCACGCCCCACGTCGGCGGCGCACACGCAGACTTGGACTATCATGAACCCTCAATTGAGCCCGCCATCGAGATTACGTCTACCCACGGTTCATTTGAGTGGTTTCTCGAAGAAGCGCTGCAGAATCGTTACACCGTTGGCTTCGTCGGCGGCAGCGACAGCCACACCGGCAGGCCCGGCACGGACGCTCCCGGCTTCCAGCCGCGGCGTTATGCGCGCGCCGGTCTCACTGGCATCTATGCGGCCGATCTCACTCTAGAAGCTTTTTTTGAGGCGCTCAAGGCACGCAGATGCTATGCGACGACCGGCGCAAGAATTGTCATGCACGTAGCCGCGGACGGCCGGCCCATGGGTGCAGCCTATGGCACGCCCGCTCCGCCTGCCATTGGTGTTTCCGTCACCGGCACGGCTCCGCTTGAGAGCATAGAGCTTTTCCGCGGTCTCGAGCGGATATACTCCCATTACATTGAGGACGCGCAAGACCCCGGACGTGTGCGAATCCTTTGGCAAGGCGCGAGCCGCAAGTCCAGCTATTCCGGCGTCGTGTGGGACGGCACCGCGACGCTCACTGGGAGCAAGGCAACCGCAGTCGAGACGATCCGATTCGATAGTCCCCGATCCCATCTCTTGGATGTTACCGACCGCAGCCTGCGATGGCATTCGGTGACGTGCGGCTACCGCAGCGGCATCGTTTTGACCCTGGACGACAGCACGAACGCTATCCTCGATCTTGCCGTCAACTCGTCGCTCATTAGCCGTCCGCGCTTCAGTGCGTACGGCTCGTCCGGGCCGCAGATTCTCGCGCACGCCCCCGCGGAATCTCTCGCCCTTAGCGTCCCTGTGCAAGACCTCACAGAAGGGCCTCGAGAGTTCGCTCTGGGGCCTCTCGACCGCAAGGTGACCGTCTCCCTCGCGCCAAGCGAATCCGGACCGGAGAGTGCTTCGTTCACGTTCACCGACCCCACCCCGCAACCGGGCGTGAATCCGTATTGGGTGCGTGTCATTCAAACCGATATGGAAATGGCGTGGTCGAGCCCGGTGTTCGTTGACTTTGCAAGTGGATAGGTGAAGTACCGGTAAACCCAGATTTGTTAGCAGCCATACAAAGGCTTCTTGCAGATGCGATCATTTGCTCGATATCAATTGCATTGACATCGAACTGCTAAGCTCCGTCAAACGTGTCGAAAGCTTGACAATCTTCAAGTTCGCTAATTTACAGTCAGCATGGCAATAGAAATGGTCTAGCTCTTCTCGAAACCCAAAGTGTGTATACTGTATGAGAACAGAGTTGTGTAATGGGCACTCTTGTGTGGCATAGGGTAAGGCAATGGAGCCGATTAGCTTGATCTTAGGGGGCATCCTCCTACTCATTTTCGTTATAGGGTGGATAAAGCTGTACCTCTTTCCTTTTGGAATTGCAGCAAAGCGCGGACACCCTCAGTTGCGGGTCTTGTTCTACGTAAACCTGTTCCTGGGATGGACAGTCTTTGGGTGGTTAGTAGTGCTTGTGTGTGCACTCTCGTACGAGGCACAAGAGTATACGCCCCGCAGAAAGCCTCAAATCTTCCGAAAATCAGTGCCAGTTCAACCAATCGAAGTCACCAACGACAAGTACGACTCAATATAGTGAGACTTGCGAGTAGAGTAATGGGGGTAAATAGCCAAGAGGCTAGCTTACAGAGGAGTTGTGGTTCATGGCAACAGTAGGAACTGAAGTCGGCCAAGAAGCGCCGGACTTTACCTTAGAAAACCAAGAAGGTGATCAGGTCAGCCTGTCCGACTATCGCGGCAAGCAGAACGTCGTGCTCGTCTTCTATGTTGGCGCGTTTAGCAGTATCTGCGACGGCGAGTTTCGTGGCTTGACCGCGAATGCCGGTCGTTACGACGCCAGCGACGCGGCGGTGATTGGTGTATCCACGGATACCAAGTGGACGCTCAAGCAGTACAAAGAGGCAAACGGCTTTCCCGCTACATTCCTTGCCGATTTCTGGCCGCATGGCGCCGTGGCTCAGCAGTACGGCGTCTTCTTTGATCCGCTAGGCGTTGCCACACGCGGCACTTTCATTATCGATAAGAACGGCGTGATCCAAGGCAAGACCGTCAACGAGCCGCT
Source organism: Chloroflexota bacterium (assembly GCA_026710945.1). NCBI lineage: Bacteria > Bacillati > Chloroflexota > Chloroflexota bacterium. The sequence continues at coordinate 83,719 of JAPOQA010000069.1, read as the reverse complement.
CGATCCGCGTGACGAGAAAGACAATTTCGCTGCCCTGCAGCAGTGCTCGTAACGCAATTCCTCAAGATCCCTCACTCGCATAGGTAGGCATCCCTGAGGTCTCACGAGGCTGGCTGCATTAGTCGCTTGGAATGACCTCTTACTGTAGCGCGGGGGCTTGTCCCCCGCCTCTGGCACACGGGGGCTTGTCCCCCGCCTCTGGCACGCTGGGGTTTGTCCCCCACCTCTTGGGAGCGGGGATCTGGCGGTTCTTGGAAGTACCGCTGTATTTCTGATGGAAAGCTTTTGCCCGTTGTGAACCGGCAGCCAACTCGGTAGAGGCCCTTCTGCACACACTCGGCGACCATTCTCTCGAGATTTCAGCGCATGGCCCGGTTTGGCAGTACTTGGCTGGCAATGCGCACACGTCGCATAGTGTCTGCGGAGCTTCATCTCACCAATGGACAGCGCTGTCCCTACCTGATAGCATTGCCGTTGAAGCATAGCAAATCGTCAGGTAGGTAACGCCCTTGGTACCCTTAGCCCTAATCGAAAACCTATCAGAGCAGACCCCGTCTAAGATACTCTTTCTCGTCCTTGACGGCTTGGGCGGTATGCCGCACCCGGAGGTTGGGAAATCTGAACTTGAGGGTGCCCGTATCCCAAACCTGGACCGCTTTGCTAGACTTTCTATCTGCGGCGTCACCGACCCCATTGCACCCGGGATAACGCCGGGTAGCGGGCCGTCACATCTGGCACTCTTTGGTTACGACCCGATTAGATTCGATATTGGCAGGGGTGTGCTCTCTGCGCTTGGCATAGACTTCCCGATCGGCCCGAACGACGTCTGCTTCCGGGCAAACTTTGCCACAGTCGATGCAGACGGCAATATCACCGACCGCCGCGCCGGCCGGCTGGCAACTGAGATAAATCGCGAACTCTGTGCGTTGTTGCGGCACATACATCTGCCCGAAGTTGAGATTTTCGTCGAGACAGAGTCCGGGCACCGCGCTTTGGTGGTATTCCGCGGCGAGGGACTCTCTGACTATGTAACGGACACGGACCCGCAACACACCGGCGTCCCACCCAGCTCCGCCGCGCCAACCCAAGAGGAAGCAGTGCCTATGGCGCAGATAGTCAACACCTTTCTCGCCGAGGCCGCCATGGTGCTGCAGGGACAAGAGCCCGCCAATGCGCTTCTTCTGCGCGGTGCGGCAAGCCTCCCCGATATTCCAACGATGCCGCAGGTCTACAAGCTCTCCCCGGCAGCGATTGCCACCTACCCCATGTACCGCGGCCTTGCGAAGCTGGTTGGCATGGAGGTGTTGGATACCGGAGACTCAATCTGGGACGAATTTGAAACGCTGCAGCAGAACTGGGAAGAGTACGACTTCTTCTACTTCCATGTTAAGGCCACGGACACCGCAGGTGAAGACGGAGACTTCAACCGGAAGGTGCAGGTTCTTGAGGAGATAGACAGTCTGATTCCCGCCCTGCTTCGCCTGCAGCCGGACGTCTTCGTCATCACCGGAGACCACTCCTCGCCCTCGGCTCTCAGTGGGCACTCTTGGCATCCCGTGCCATTTGCCCTCTATAGCAATACGTGCATTAGCGACGACATCTCCGAGTTCACAGAACGCGCGCTTGTGCGAGGCAGCCTCGGCCGCTTCCCAGCACAAGACGCGATGCAGCTTGCAATGGGCCATGCGCAAAAGCTCGCCAAGTACGGCGCGTAGGGATAGTCTCCGCCAACTACCAAGTGTAGACCGCTTGCTCCTGGCGCCTTCCGTCCAGTCCCTGAAACTTGACCTTCCACATCACATGCAGGTGGAACTTGCGCGGGATGTGCTGAAAGAGGCGCGAGCGGGCATTCTCAAAGGCGGAGTTGTGCCGTCTCTCGACGAGCTTGCACAGAGCATGCAAGGTGCCGCTGGGCACCGCTTCCTTCCCTCTCTGCGCCCGGTAATCAACGCAACTGGCGTTATCCTTCACACCAACCTGGGGCGCGCACCTCTGAGCGAGTATGCGATCCAGGCCATGCTGGCGGCAAGTGCCGGCTATAGCAACCTTGAATTCGATCTCGATGCCGGCATGCGCGGATCGCGCTACACGCATCTCGTTAACGCGCTCACAGACCTCAGCGGTGCGGAAGACGCGCTGGCCGTAAACAACAACGCCGCTGCGATCTTCCTCGTGCTGAGCACTGTCGCAGCCGGAAGGGAGGTCATCATCTCTCGTGGCGAGTCGGTGGAAATTGGCGGCGGTTTCCGCATACCCGATGTCCTCGCGCAAAGCGGTGCGCATCTCGTGGAAGTTGGCACGACCAATCGCACGTACGTGGAAGACTATATTCGCGCAATCACGCCGGCAACCGCCGCCATCTTACGCGTCCATTCAAGCAACTTCAGGGTAGTCGGCTTTACCCATGAGCCGGCACTGGACGCTCTTGTGGCAGAGGCTCGGCAGCACGACATTCCCGTGATCTATGACCTTGGGAGTGGTTCATTGCTTGACACAGCAACGTACGGCCTGCACCGGGAGCCAACAGTGCAAGAGACTGTTGCCGCAGGCTGTGCCGTCGTGAGTTTCTCCGGAGACAAACTGCTGGGGGGACCGCAAGGAGGGCTGATTGTCGGCCAAAGCCCTATAATTGGCGAGATGAAGCGACATCCGCTCGCTCGTGCCCTCCGACTGGACAAAACGACCATTGCAGGACTAGAAGCCACTCTGGACCACTACCGCAAGCAGGAGGCGTCTACCCACATTCCGGTCTGGCAGATGATTTCCGCGCGACCCAACCAGCTCAGACGGCGAGCGCGCGCGTGGCAACGCGCGGCCTCCACAGCTTCCGGACAAACGCTCACGACCACAGTAGCGGTCGGCGAATCCGCTATTGGAGGCGGCGCTCTCCCCGGTGAAATGCTGCCAACGTGGGTGCTTCGTATCTCTTCATCCGAGAACTCTCCCGACTGGCTAGCCAAACAGCTCCGCTCTCAGACACCGGCCCTCGTAGTTCGCATCGAAGACGATGCCGTAGTGCTTGATCCCCGCACCGTCTTATCCAAAGAAGACCAGGCCGTTCGGCGGGCTCTGGCAACGCTCTCCACGTGAGCGGCGGTGCTGCGCTATAATGAGAATTAAGGCGGGAAGACACAGTGCGGTATGCTTAGCGAGTCTCCCAACCTGTTAAGGGAGTCCTTGGCTCGCACATGGATTGGCAATTAGAGCGGTCTTCTTGCCGGTGGAACCACGAGCGTACGCCTGGCTAACGGATAGTGACGCGATAGAGGTAGTACTGAATGCAGCCGCTGATCGACAGTTTCGGCCGGCAGATCGAGAACCTACGCATCTCGATTACTGACCGTTGCAACTTTCGTTGCCGCTACTGCATGCCCGAAGAGATGATGCAGTGGGTGCCGCGTGATGAAATCCTTACCTACGAGGAAATCGAGCGGCTCTCAAAGCTCTTCGTCCGACTGGGAATTCGGGACATTCGCATCACCGGCGGCGAGCCCACCGTGCGCAAGGACCTCCCCTATCTCATTAGCCGCTTACGGCTGATTGAACACCTGGAGAGCCTCTCGATCACCACCAACGGCTTTCGCCTCAAGTCGCTGGCTGAACCACTGGCCGAGGCGGGACTTACCCGCATCAACGTGAGTCTGGATACCCTCGTGCCTGAGCAATTTACGTACATTACGCGTCGGAATGCGCTCAATGCCGTGATGGAAGGCCTGGAGGAGCTTGAAAAGCATCCTTCCATTAGCCCAATCAAGCTAAACTGTGTGGGCATACGTGGCTTCACGGAGAGCGAGGTCGTGGCGTTTGCGGAGCTCGCGCGCCGCAAGCCCTATGTCGTCCGCTTTATCGAATTCATGCCACTAGACGCAGATGGAATCTGGCGTGAAGAGAAGGTGCTCACCGGCGGTGAGATCTTGGACATTATCAACGATGCGATGCCCGTACCGCTCGTGCCCATTCCCACCGATCCTTCGTCAACATCCCGCGTTTATCAGTTTGCCGACGGCAATGGTGAAGTAGGCTTCATTAATCCCGTGAGCGAACCATTCTGCGCCTCCTGCAACCGCATTCGCCTCACGGCAGAGGGCATGTTGCGCACGTGCCTCTTCTCCGTGCGTGAGACCGATTTGCGCCTGCCGCTGCGCGATGGCGCCAGTGACGACGAGCTCGAGCACATCATTCGCGCCGCCATCTGGCAGAAGGAACTCAAGCACCGCATCAACGAGGGTGAGTTCTTTCAACGCGCGAACCGAACGATGTCTCAGATCGGCGGCTAGTCCCCTCCATTGCAGCCAAGCTTGCACCGCCATCGTCGATGCAGTCCCCGCTTGAAGTCCTTGGGCAACTCTCCAGTGCAGTTGGCATTGGGCTGTTAACGAGCCGGCTACCCCTCACACCGGGCCCACTTCCCAGGGCGAGAAAGCAAGCTCGAGCGGCTCCGGCAGAGCCTTCGCGAGAGTCTCTCAGGAAGAGGGCGTTCTTCTCGCCTACCGGCACTGGATGTACGCGATCTCCCAGATCACCCTGAGTGCGACTCCCCGAAGGGCATTGGTGCGGTCCGAGTCCTCCTGCTGACAAGTAAGTTCCCGCCGGCTGATTGGTCGGTCGACCTTCTCATCGACTGCACCTTCGCGATGTCGAGGGACAGGCTACGACCGGAGAGAGTGCGGTACGTGGCGTTCTCTCTCAACATGGCGTGCAGAATTCTAATCCTTGCGGCCTCCATGCGCAACCGCACTATACATTTTTCTGTCATATTCCTCTTTCCGTTGACAACTTCTGATCATTCTGATATATTTTCTAAAGGTGAAGATTAGAATACCTTAACTTTAGACGGGGAGGCATTCCATGCGGAACATCTTGGGTAGTTCCCAAACGCCAGAAGTGCTTGGGCGCTGCCCCGTATGTGAAAGTGAGCTCACCGTACAGCGTCTGAGTTGTTCTTCGTGCAGTGTCGCTCTAGAGGGGGAGTTTCACCTAAATCCATTCAATCGTCTCTCCGCGGAACAGCAACGCTTCGTCGAGAAATTTCTTGTCGCCCGCGGCAACATGAGTGAGGTGCAGAAGGAATTGGGCGTCTCATACCCCACAGTGCGGGCGCGCCTAGAGGAAATTATCAGCCAACTTGGCCACGAGCCGGCTTCCGAAGAAGCCGCCATACAGGCCGAACGTCTCGGCACGCTTCAAGAAGTGGAAAGCGGATCACTCAGCGTTGAAGAGGCCTTACGCCGGTTGGCAAACAGGGAGTAGCAAGATGGGCGCAGAAGAACGATTGATACTTGAAATGCTGCGCGAAGGGAAAATCTCCGTAGAAGATGCGGAGCGCCTGCTCGGTGCGGTCCGGAACGGGAGTGAGAGATCCGATCGCGGAGTCTCTTCTATTCTGGAGAGCAACTGGTGGGAGGAAGTTGAACGCTCACTTGGCGAAACACTCTCCAAAGTAGAGGACCGCATCTCACGTGCGGTCACGGACCTACCACGGGGAAGTATCCGCGTGCCCCTGCGCGGTCTCAAGCGGAAACGACAACGAGAAGAACAGGGCTACATGCCCGTTGAACTGCACGACCAGTCATTCGCCCTTCCCCCCGATGCTCACGTGGAGGTTGACATTGAAGGCAGCGGTCTCACCCTTGAGGAAGCCCCGGGAGACGCCCAAGTGAGCTTCGATCGGGAAGGCCACGATTGGGAATGGTCTGTACTGAGGCTGGGGGACACCTTCGTGCTATCCGTCTATGCGAACGCCGTTTGGGCCGGCGTGCCGAATGTCTCTCTCCGCGTTCCGCCCGTGCAATCCCTGACCTGCCGGGTATCCGGCAGCAGCATGTCCGGACGCAACCTCACGTCGCCTCTGGATTCTTCAATCGCTGGGGGGTCAATCCAGCTTACAGACGTTGCCGGAGAACTGAAGTTGAATGCCGCCGGAGGGTCCATTGGTGTCTTAGGCGATGTCCCATCCCTCCAAGCAGTTACCGCCGGCGGGGCAGTCTCGCTGCTGGGCAAGGCACAGCAGCTCGATGTTAAGTCTGCCGGTGGCAGTGTGAGCATCAACCACGCCCTGCTCAGCGACGGAGACCATCATGTTGAGAGCGCCGGAGGTGGCGTAATCTTGGTGCTGGATCCTGCCTCTGCAGTCTCCATTGAGGCTGCGGCCTCTGGTGGAGGCGTCGATGCTAATCTTCCCGGTGCATCTGGCGAGGCCCGAAACCGGTATGGCACGGGTCAGTACACTGGGACCTTGGGCGCGGGTACCGCCAGCTTACAACTGCGCAGTAGTGGCGGCAGCATCCGCATTCACTTCTCTGAAGAGAGCGCCTCTTCCTGAGGTGTTCCTGCTACGGAGGACAATGAGCAGTCAGTGAAGCGCCTCACTCTAGCTTACTTCCTGTTGCTCTACGCAGCTTCTTGCCTTCCGCTGCGTAAATCAGCTTGGCAAAGGATCAGCCGGGGCCAAAGCAACTCCACGCAAACAATCGAGAAGATCCTGTCTTGGGTACCCTGCCGGCAGGCGCGTCCTCTCCGCTAAGGCACCACCTGGGCGAATCCATAGTCCAACAGGATGGCTGCATCCGTAAAGTGCTGTGTAGACCCCAGGACGACTGCCAGCAAGTGACGCCCATTACGTTCCGCAACGGCCACCAAGCAGTATCCCGCATCCGGAGTCCAGCCGGGCTTGAGGCCATACGTGCCGGCATACGTCGATAGCAGCTTATTGAGATTTTGCGGCCCGTACCACCCGTGCTCTTCCGTAGCCGTAAATTGGATGTGCACTTCGCTGGCATACTCTATGATCCCAGGCGTCCGGTCAAGCGCGTAATCAGCCAACGCCGCCAAATCGTGGGCAGACGAATAATGAGGCAGTGTATCTTCATCAAAGCCGGTGGGATTGCTAAACTTTGTGTTCTGCAATCCTAGCTCCTGAACTTTAGCGTTCATGGCTTGAACGAACTCATCATAGCCGAGTGTACCCTCAGCAACGGCGATCGCGGCGTCGTTGCCGGAATCCAACATCATCCCGTATAACAGTATTTCCAGGGTTACCACTTCGCCGGTTCTCAGTCCCATTACGTTTGGTTCAGCACTCCCCGCCCGTTCTGACACCAATACCTTAAGGCCCGGCTCGCTGTGTTCCAAGGCGATTATTGCCGTAAGAATCTTCGTGGTGCTTGCGGGCGCCCGCTGTTCGTGTTCATTTCTCGCGTACACGACAGAATTGTTCGAGAGATCAACAAGAATGGCAGACACTGCCGTGAAGTTGCTGAGTGCCGGTGCAGGATTCTCTTCCAGCCACGCGTAGGAGAAATGGGGACGAAGCGGAGAAATCGTCGCCACAATCTTTGCAGCGGCGATGGGGGTACTTACGGCCTCAGTGATAATCGGCCCCGCTGGCTCCGGGGTAAGACGCGAGAGCAGCGCCACGCCCCCCAAGACCACCACCATGGCAATAATCCAAATGCGGAAAGCGGGTCGCCGAGGGGACCGTGGGGTCGGCGGTTGATACCTATACGGTTCCATCCGAGTCGATCTACGTTCTCAGTCCAGAACGTCACACTCTCTGCTTGATCGCGCGTAAAGGCCCGGCCGGCATGCATGAGCTATCCGTTGACAGAGTAGCCAAGGCAACTCTAAGTCCACCCGCAACGTACCACCCAGACAGTGTGCAACTGCAAGACTGTATTGCCGCATGCCTTAAGGTTAGGAAGGCACGCACCTCAGCACTGAATTGCTGCCGCTGCAGCACTTGCACAGCGGCAACAAATTCTTACAAATCGAATTACCAGACTTGACCCCCCACATTAGGGAGACATTAGCAGACATGGCGCCAAGATCGCTCAGGCAAGACGCAGACAATGAGAGTCTGCATTTGCTTGCATAGAGACCTCAGGAGCCCAGACTAGCCAACTCAGGCCACACTCGCCTACACAGCCGTAACCAGGGTCTCAATGGATTCCCAAGAGCCCCTTGCCCCAGGCCGGGCTATTCAACAAGGCCCGTGCGGTCCACACTCTCCACAAAATAGCGTTGCGTAAACAGATAGACGATGAGTGGCGGCATGACCACAAGGAATGACGCAGCCATAATAACCGCTTCATTGAACTCATCTCCCGCGCCTTGCCCGGCTAACATCTGCAGCAACGCCGCACTTAGAATGGAGAGCCGTAATGGCAAAGTGAAGTTATTCTGGTCGAAGAGATAGATTGTCGGTTCGAAGAAGTCGTTCCAATGCCACACCAGAGAAAAGAGAAATACAACAATAATCGCCGGTGTCGCCAAAGGAAGCATAATACGCCAATACACACTGAAGGGCCCAGCGCCGTCAATACGGGCCGCATCCTCCAACTCATACGGTAGGTTTCTGAAGAACTGGCGAAACACCAAGATGAATAGTGCCCCTCTGAGACCGTGCCCAAACAGCGCAGGGATCAGGAAGGGGAAATACGTGTCCATGAAACCAAGGTTTCGGTAAAGAATGAAGAGAGGCACGATAATGGTCTGTGGCGGCACCAAGAAAGTAAAGAGGACAAGCAAGAAGAGGACATCGCGTCCCGGAAAGGGAATGCGGGCGAAGCCGTATGCAACAAACGAGCAGGCTACGGTCTGCAATATACCTGAACCGAGAGAGATGATAATGCTATTGCGCGCCGCTTGCCAGTAAAGCATGCCACTAATCGCAAGCTCGTAATTTCTCCAGAAGATCGTTCGTGGGATCCACAACACCGTAAGGTCAGCCAAGTCCGCAACCGTCTTCAGCGACGTCGAGAACATGTAGATGACCGGAAAGAGGAATACAAAGCATACATTGATCAAGATGATATAGGTGGCAATGCGCAGGAAGAATTTCTCCCACCATTTGCGCGAGGTTATTGCACCCAGTACACCTTGGCGCTGTCTAATGACAAATACCGAATCAGCCATGCCAGGTACTCCCTACCGTTCACCAGCGTAGAATACAAAGCGGCTTGAAATCACCAAGGCAAGCGCCATAAATAGGAAAATCGAGGCAAAATACATCCAGCCCAAAGCCGCCGCATAGCCAAGCCGGAAATCTCGGGTCAGGCCCACGGTCTGAATGTAGGTAAGAACTTCATTGAATGGATCGGTGAACGAGTCAACAATGGTGTAGACCACATTGACCAAGATCACCGGGGAAAGCATTGGCAGTGTAATGCGCCAGAAAATCTGCCAACCGGAAGCGCCATCGGTCTTTGCGGCCTCACGCATCGTAAGCGGGACACTGTGCAAGCCTGCCACAAAGATGAGGATCTGCACACCGGTGCGCCAGAGCACTAAAGTAACCCGATTCACCAGGTCAAGCACCCAGTCCGCAATCGTCCCCTGAAGGTAAGTAAAGACAACCTCGCTCAACGTCTGTACGCTCACTCCGATAGCTTCCGTGCTTACTCCCTCACCGAAAAGACGGCGAATAACAATCGCGGAGCCAATCACTACCGGCATAAAGAGAAGCATGCGGAACACGCCTCGACCAGGCATCTCTTGCACCACAAGAATGGAAACAAAGAGTGAGAAGACGAGGATGATGGGCAGGTCCGATAAGAGGTTCGCCACCGTCTTGGTGAATAAGGGCAGGAAGTGAATGTCTTCTAAGAAGGGTTCTGCGTAATTCTCCCAGCCGATGAACGTCAATTTGAGCTCAGAGCTCGTAATCTTGACATTGTGAAAACTGACGTAAAGCGACTGAAACAACGGCCATGCCAAAAAGATCAAGAAGCCAGTGATCCACGTGCTGATATAGAAATACCCATCCATAGCACGTTGGAATTTGTACGTAAGTCGCACTCCGACCGCCGACAGGACGACGCGGATTGACAAGATGCACGCGGGAACCACAAACGCTAGCCCCGTGAGCAATGCGACCCATGTAAAATTATCTTCAAATTGCATGGCAGTTACCTCCGCGGCGGTATAATGAGATAGTTCTGACCCTCGACCGCGTTTTCGCCGTCAGTATAGCGACGCGTCTTGTAGTTGACTATTACCCGTGTGCCGTCTTCATACACGGTCTCATAGACACCGTCAGCAATTTGTCGATGGTCCTCCATAAGCTGATTCACCGTATAGCCCAACTGTTTGACAAATAGCTCGTATTCATCAACAATCTGGGGTTCCCAGTCAGCAAAGCGAGATGAATAGAGACGATTGTACTGAGTCCGGGTAAGGAGCACGCTTGGATTGGAAGTAAGTTCAAACGTAGGTAACGCGCCGTACTCAATGGCCCGCAGGAATTCATCGCGGTCGCTGCGAAGATTACTCTCATCCCCTGTGTAGCGAATAAGACCGTGGACTGCCAACGGGAAGAATGGCACTGTCTCTTCGCTAAACACATAGTTGTAGCGATCCAGAGGAATCCGCGTGAAGAAGTCTGTGGTATCGAGCATGTAGGCATTCGCACCTTGTACGACAGCCGTACCCGTTTCCTGCTTACTAATGTCTATAATGTCTTTCCACACGCCCACAAATTCCTGTCGACTCAGCTTTGTGCCGCCCTGTTCAGTGTCGACGGGCTGACGGGCGGTCCGAACTTCATTTACTAGGCCCGCTGCCAGCACGATCAATAGCGCACCCGTGGCGATTGGCCGCCACAGAGGGCCGCCGATAAATTGGCCAAACATTGAATCACCAGCTCGGCGCGTTCCGACCAGGACTATATAGAGTCCTAAGAACACAATCCCCCCCAAGCCCAGGAACCTGAGGCCTGTGGTAAATCCTGACCGACCGGAAAAGAGAATGGGATAGTGGTTTAGTGCCACCTTGCCAAAGAATCTGAACTCTACGCCGGAAATTCCATATTCACCCATCTTCGCGATATCGCCTGCCGCGTACCGGTCTCGTGCTATCTCCGGTCGAATGAGCTGGACCTCAGTGTGCGGCTCATCTTCCTTACGCTTGAAGCCCACATAATTGGTTGTAATCGGCAACCGGTTTGCTCCACGAATTACATCCGTCAATGGGTTGAACCGGAAGAAGGAATCAATATTCCTGAAGCCGAACAGGTAGTTGTCCTCTAGGTAGACGGGGATATTATTGGCATTGGCGTAGTTTGAGACCGCCCGCAGTCCTTCATCCCCACCAAGTTTCCCTTCGGGAGGCAGCCGCTTTGGCAAAGACCAGTCATAACCGTCCTGGCTCCAGCCCACTAGCGTTACGCGCAGATTATCCAGACCTCGCTCTTCCTTGAGCGACTTGAGCATATCCAGCGCCTCATCGAACGTAGTCATGGTAATGAACTGATCGCGCGGAAAAGCTTGACGTTGCATAGCCATGAAAATACGAAGATGCAAGAATGGATTTGCCTCTTCAAGCTGCTGCAGGCCACGCTCACTCATCAGGAATTCGCGATAGTTCTTAGCCATACCGACGTACGTGGCATCGTAGCCACGCAGGAAAGCATACTTGACCTCGCGGTCTCCTTCTACGCGTTCTTGTTCAAACCGCGTGACAAATGATGCCCGTCGCAGCGGGAATGGCGCCTTGCGCCGGAAGATAAATTGGCCGGAAATCCGATTATAGCCCAATGCGGTGTAGCTGAGCGCCGCACTGATGTTCACGTCCATGTCACCTTTAGTGACGATGCCGGAGAACGCCGTACTCCCGCGCACCAATCCAAAGACCGGCACAGGAATTGGCCCCTGCTGCTGCTCCGGTTCAAATGAGAAGAGCGCCGGGCCGTATACCTCCGCCAGGAAATTGTGCCGGTATTCAGGCTGCTCGGGCCGGAAGTGCACAATTGCCCCGGGACCGTCCGGCACAAACAGATAACCCGTCTCTTCGTTAGTAGCAGCGCCGAGGAACGGCATTATGTCCAATGTAACCAGCAAGCGTTCCTCAGTTTCCCGAATGCTATCCTCATCGACACCAACAACCAACCGGTCATCTTCCAACCAATATCTGATTGCGAATCCAATATTCAGCTCGTCGAATAGATAGTCCACCCGAATACCGCCATCGATGGGGTCGAACGTCATCGAAGGCTGGTCTGAGATAATGTCGGCAACGCGGGTCTGAGTGCGCACTTTATCGGTATACTCAACGATAACCACCGAATTCAGCCGCGCCTTGATAGAGTCCGAGACGGCCTCGGGGTTTTCAAGGATTGGTGAACTGCGCCACAGCCGACCATCTTCGCGGTCGTCGAACACCGCAAGCTGTGAATTCGTCTTATTCAGGAAGAGCGACAGATGCTCCACCTGACTAACTTGCTCGAATTCCGGACCCAGCTCTTTAGCCGCATCAAAGGCAGGCGCGGCCGTAGCCGGCGCGATGGGTAGAATAGTTAATAGTAGGATCAGCGGCACAAAATACCGTGCGATTCGCCACCCTCTAGCGAGTGACAACTTCATAAACAACCTCCCAGAGGAAGCGGATCACCCGCGAAGACATGAAATAACTAAGAGCCGAAATACCAAAGATTGCAACCATGCCCATTATATTGAGGAAGCTCACACCTGCAGCCCGCTTGAACTCAAAGTCGTGTACCACCTTGACTTGCAGGTAAATGAGTGCACCCATCCACCAATACATAAAGCCCTGCGCGAAGCCATAGAGCGCACTCTCATCCTTCGTGAGCACGTTCGACACGAGCGCTAGCGGTAACGCGATAATGATGTACGGTTGCAGACAGTATGCAGTCGTAGCTGCCACTACTTTCGGCGACCCTTCACCATAGAAGATCGCACTCACGCCGTAATTGGCAATCACCCAGACCATGAAGGGCACGATGATCCGCGAGACCTCAAGGACAAAGTTAATATCCTCGGGATCAATTGCAGAGTAGTGAAAGCTCACTGTATTCAGCGTGAGCATTCGCACGAGGATGGCAAGACCGAGAATCGTCCATACAGTCCACCATGTAGAGTCCTCACGCAAAGCCCAGAAGGTCTCCATCGGGTCACGCAAGACGCCAACGGCCTGACGATAGATCTTGTACCACGTACTCTCCTGTTTGAGGATGCCCCGCTGGAAGCCATACGCAAACACGCGGCGCGTGCCTCGCGGAATTACGATGATGGCGCCTATCCCCAAGAACAGGTAGAGCATGAAGAGACCGAAATTCGCACGCATCCAGAGGTAGCGCGCTTCTGAGTAAGCCTTTGCATACTCATCCTTGTCGTAGCCTCTAAAGTACTCAACCATCGCGTCTTGGTAGCGTTCTTGGCGGTAAAGCGCTTTGCCAAGGGCGCTATGCGCAAGGTACATGTTCGCGTCAAGCTTGAGAACTTGCTGCCACAGGTTGGCCGCCTCATCGTAGCGTCCGTCCCAATAGAACTTGCTCGCAGAGTGGACCAATCTGGCAAAGAGCGTAGGCCGATACACCTGAATGTTGTTGCGAATGGCATCCAGGATATAAAGCGACCCTGCCGCATCCGTCACCACACTCGTTGGGTAGCCAAGTTGGCCTTGCTGCACTCCTCGGCCGCCGAACGCCAGCAACGGCTCACCATCCTGATCATATTGATAGACTTTTGCCGAATTGGCATCAACAACCGTAATAATTCCCGCTTCATTGACGTTTACATCGGAGAAGCGTGGGAATTGGGTCCGCCTACCGGCTCCTTCTCGCTCGCCATAGAACTTCAGCGAATCCGATTTGAAGAAGCGCATGTAAATGGCTACAGACGTCGAATGCGGATAGACATTTACACCCACCGGACTCAGCTTCTGAAGCTGGTCCTTGACCGCAGTCGCCACGACCGTGTAGAGGAAACCATCTTCGGAGAGATACAGATTGGAGTGCGGCGTGGGCTGGGGCAAGAAGATCTTACGCCGCTGTTCCTGCGTCGCAAACATACTCACAATCAGTCTGCGCAGACTGAAATCTAATCGAGTAGCCCCAAAGAAGCCACGGAAGTTACCCTCGCCATCCAGCACAATGATGCCGAGATTGCTGCCAGCCTCCAAGGTGTAGATACGCCCACTCCGGTCCACCACAAGCTTACTGGGAGCGAACGTATGGTCGATAGGGATTAGCGTTGTTGAAGGCTTGAAAAACTCATCGACAAAGTTCCCCTCCGGATCCAGCCGCAGAATTCGGTTATTGCCGGTATCTGCCACAAAGATATTACCGTCCGGATCAACATAGACTCCCTCCGGCTTACTCAGGTTGCTAATCTCCATCAGGTAATCGCCATCCTGAGAGAATTTGAGCACCCGGTCGTTGCCTGTGTCAGCCAGCCAAAGGTTTTCCTCGTGGTCGAGGAAGAGGTCCGACGGCTCCTTGAAAGCGCCAGTCGGTAGATGAATGCCGTTGATTTCTTTCTCAAAGATGTAGGGGAGTGGCGATGGCACCCGTTGGTTGCGGGGGTCAATGGTATAAGACAGCTTTGGATCAAGCTCCAAAGCAGACGCCGTGCCGGCAGACGTCAGGATTAGCCAAACCGCCGCAAGGCCCGCCAGCGCCGCCTTTATTCTTGATCCTTTGTGTCCAAACATTTTTCCCATTCCCTTACCCGCTAATCGGAACCATCACGCTGCGATACTATTTTATGCCTTGATTCCCGAGTGTGCCATGGTGGCAATCACGCGCCGTTGCACTAACGTGAATAGTACCACTGGCGGCGTGATCATGATAAATGTTGCCGCCGCATATGCACCTTGCCGGGCCACTGAGCCCTGGCTGATCAAGGTCTGCAAAGCGATAGGCAAGGTCCGCATCGATTCCGTCCGCGTGAATACCAGAGGCGCCCAGATATCGTTCCACGTTCCTACGAAGATAATGATCACCAGCGTGGCCCATGCCGGAGTTACCAAGGGCATGACAACACGCCAGAAGACTGTCCACTCCGTTGCCCCGTCTATCTTGGCCGATTCAATGAGTGCCGCGGGGATCTGCTCCATAAACTGCTTCATCAGGAAGAGTGCATACGGAATAGCAAGATTGGGCAGAACCAGTGCAAAGTACGTGTCGATGATACCGAGCTGGTAGACAACCAGGTATCTAGGAATCGCCGTCACTTGCGGTGTAAACATCAGCGCCGCAATGACCACGATAAACATCGCATGGCGTCCCGGGAAGTTATGCTTCGCCAAGGGATAAGCTGCCAAACTCGCCAGCAACACCCCGCCAACTACCGTACAGAAGGCCACAAACACACTATTAAAGATGTACCGAATAAACGGGACGTTGAGTGAGTATGTAGCAATCAAGAGATCCTGAAAGTTTCGCAGGGTGGGATTTCGCACGATGAAGCGGGGCGGAAAGAGAAAGAGCTCATCGATCGGCTTCAGTGCGTGTGATACGACGAAGATCAGTGGCAACGACATAAACGCAGCGAGAATAGTCAACGCCGCGATGGTCGTAAACTCACCGCTCGTCATCTTGAATCGTCCAACTCGAATTACCATTTACCGCTTCCCCTTCCTTGTTTACTCATCCTTGGTGGAGAGCAGGCGCAACGCACCCTGCCCGACACCAAAGGTAATGATGAAGAGTATCACGGCAATTGCAGCCGCATAACCCATTTCAAACCGGATAAATGCATAGTCGTACAGGTGCGAGAGTATCATATGCGCCGCATAGAGCGGGCTCGGGAGGCCGGCCAATGAGAGGGAAATCTCGAACCCGGCCGAGAACATAAGAACCACCGCATTGATAACACCAAACAGCACCTGCGGTTTCATGGAGGGCAGCGTAATGTACCACATCTCTTGAAGCGGATGTGAGATGCCGTCCACTTTCCCTGCCTCATACAATTCGGTATTCACCGTCTGCAAACCGGCAAGGAAGACCAAGAAATTGTTGCCCATGCTCATCCATAGCATGACGAACATGATTACCGGCAACATTGTCCGCTGGTCGATGAGCCACAGGAATGGTTCCTGAATGAAACCCATGCGCATAAGGAAGTAATTCATGTACCCGTAACGGTCGCCGGAAAAGACGATCCGCCATACAACCGCCATGGCAATTGCACTCGTGAGCGAAGGCGCATAGAAGGCCAACGCGTAGATTGTGCGCACACGAATTTGGTTAATGAACCAAGCAAGAAGGAAAGATGCAGTAAGGCTGACCGGTCCCGTAATAACTGCGAAGAAAAGCGTATTACGAATCGACAGCACAAAGATGTCGTCCTCAAGGAACAGCAAGCGATAATTGGACCAGCCGATCACCCGAGGCGGTTCCAGCATATTGAAATACGTAAAGCTAAGCCAGATTGCCACCCCTACAGGGATGATAAGGAAAGCAAAGAAGAAGATCATGTAGGGCAGCAAGAACGCGTACGACACACCATATTGGGCAAAAATTCTTTGCAAGCCCGTTTTTGGTGCTGCAACCGCTCGCGGCTGTGCCGTGGTATCTGCTCCCGGGCCGCTACTCTTTACTTCGGCCATTACTCCAGACCCCCTTTCGTCTTACTGAGATCAACGTCAAGCCCGAATTCCTCGCGCTTGCGAAGCAGTTCGCGGTCGATCTGCTTTACTGCTTCTTCCAGGGCTTCACGTGCGTTCCACCCCTGAAGCACCACGCGGTTCCAAGCATTTATAATGTGGCGAGGCGTAAAGTAACCGCCCAACGTAACCGGTTGCTCCTTGAACCAACGCCACTGTTCTTGGATTGACTCGATATCTTTCTGCGGGAAGGGAAGTTGGTTCAAGGCCTTAACATTGGCAGTATTCCATCGCGCCTCTGTGCCAATCAACGCCTCAAGCTCTTCACCGAAGCGCGCCTGGGCACCCACCGACGTCCACCATTTCGCCCACTCCCAGGCCTTGTCTTGTTTATCTGAATTATCCATGATCACCACGGCTTGACCATAGCCGCCTGAGGTCCGGTCTACTTGTCCGTCTGGTCGGCGTTTTCCGGGAAGCGGGCGCATTTCCCAGCGGCCTTCAAGCTCCGGCGCCGCAACGGACAAGAGAACGTAGGTAAAGAAGCCGGAGACGCCAATCGGCATCTCGCCGGTCCGCATGCGGTTATAGAAGTCAGCCTGTTGCGTAATCTTATAGTTCGTATAGAGTTCCGTCCACTCGCGGAAGCCGGCCAGTGCTTCGGGAGAGTCCAGAGCGCTCAAACCTTTTTCAGTATAGAAGTCTCCCCCGTTTTGGTAGAGGAAAGGCAGGAACCCCGGCACAAGGGACTCAGCCAAACCGTAGATGCCCCCACCCGCGGACACGCCAACCGGCGGGAAGAAGAAGTCCATGCCGCGCTGCTGAAGCAGCCAGATCATGTTATATAAGTCCTGCCACGTGTCGGGCGGATTCAGACCCAACTCATTGAAGATGTCCGTACGGTAGAACATCATCAAGAAGTCCTGCGTTTCCGGTATTGCGTAGTCTCCGCCTTCCCAACGGAAGGGCAAGAGCGCCCCAGGACGGAATCGCGTTGCCACCTCCTGATAGTCCAAGAACTTATTCATGTTGGCAACGCCGTTGCGGATGGCAAACTCCACGGGAACGTCCGGCAGAACACCGGTCGCCACGTCAGGAGTCACACCACTCGCTACCGAGAGGAGCAACACGTTTACCGAGCCCGCACTCAATTGTGCCGGTGGGAATACTTGGAGGTTAACGGCGATGCCGGTCGCCGGCGTAAAGTCATCCTCGGTCATGTCCTTCATGATCATGCCCCACTCGCGGCCACGGGCCACCCACACGGTAATGGTGTTGTCATCATCGCCGTAAATCGAGCCGATGCCGTAATAGTTCCGGACAAACGAACTTAGGAAGTTCATAAATCCGGTCCAACCCTTTTGGAAGATGTTAGCTTTGCCGCGCGGTAATTCCATCTCAGGATTGGTGATCAAAAGGTAGTCGAGCCAGAGCGGGTGTTCGCGCAGATAGAGAAGCCACTGCGAAAGCCGCCCCTGACTTGCACTAAGGTCGCTCAAGCGACGGGACATACTTTCGGGGTCACTTGCCATGTCTTCCAACTGGAAGGCGACTTCGCCCAAAACATTGGCCACGTTCGGCTTCACGCCGTTGTTGACCATGGTCATATGGCCGACTTGCTCTCTCAGCAACGTGTAATTCGTCACCAAGCGGGGCACGAGAGTCGGAATACGGGAGGTGAGATCGAATTCCATGTATGGGTCGGGATTAACACCCGTAATCATCGTAATCTCACGCACCATAATCGATAGGTCGGTCACAACCTTGTTGATGGCCCGAATCGTCTCGGCAGAGGGGCCGACGGTGACCTCCATCGTAAGGGTATGCCTCCCTTTCGTGAGATAGAATAGGTAGGGTTCTCCCTCGCCTGCATTTTCTCCAAAGGTCACAATACGCCAATCTCGGTCGTTGTCCGGCGTAAATAAGAAACTATTGAGTTCCTGGAACGGAACCTTGCCGTCTATCAGAATGCGCCGGGCAGAGGGCAAGAAGCTTGCATACGCCTGCCAGCGTCGCCAGGCAATCTTGTATAGACCGTCTTCCGGTACCTCAAAATCCCACGTCGCCGCCTGCAACGCGCGGCGCCAGCGGAACGAGCCGTAAGCATTCAGGCGCACGTAGCCGGCAGAAAATGGGTCTACCAAAGGACCGGACGTGTATTCCATGCGAATCGTGGCCTCAGTCCGTTCAACCGGCAGTTCTGCCTGGTGGCGAATCAAGGTCTCGCCTGCACTCTGGTAGCCCTTCTCTTCGTACATCTTCAAGACTTCAGCATATGTCGGCGGCCGTGACGGCGACACAAGACGCAGGCTGCGAATAGCTATCGGTTCACGCACCGTTATCATGCGCAGCACGTGCTCGCCTTCCGTCAAGTAAAAGTCAAAGGGCCAGGGATACATGCCATCGCCATCGATGATGCGCACCGTCTCCCATCGCGGGTCTTCCAGTTGACCGGGACGTCGGTCGTTGCCCTGATTGTCAGTGGTCGGCAACCCCTTGTCTTGCCAGAAGCGCACAAAGACGAGCCGCCGGGCCTCCTGGAATGGATACTCTCCATCAATTTGTATACGCCGTTGGATGGAGGCGCGCTTGCCAGCCAAGGGAAAGTACTCAAGCTCAATGTTGTAGAGACCGGTCTTGGGCACCGTAAATCTCCACTCCATCCACTCGGTCTCTTCCTGCCAGTTGATTATCTCGCCCGTCTTGCCCCCGAGCTCACTTAGGATTTCCGGGTCCTGTCCGCGGAAGCGAATAATGTCCGTGTGGTCGATTGGGATCTCGATGTCCTCAACCCACTCGTAGCCGTCTTTTGCATATTGCTCAAGCGTCTCTGCGTAGTTGTCTTCTAGCTTCACTTCGATCACACCAGTGGCGTGTGTGATAAAAGTGCCCTCCCCCTCCTCTGCGTCCTCTTCCTCCGCATTGTCTTGCTGCTGGCTCTGCTGGGTATAGACTGCAGCAGACGTGGCGGTGGGAATAGAGATGGTCAGCAGCATCACCGCGAGACCAATATTGATCCAGACAGACCAAACTCGCAGATTGCGCAATGCGCTCGGCACTCTACCTGCTGCCTGAAGCCTACTAATTGTTCTCTCCAGGATGCTCATCAAATTCCACCTTCACGCTACGAGCGATTTACCAAAAGCCACAGGGCTTGGAGTTATCGAATTACGTTCCTGTTTCACCATTGTCAACTCACCCAGCCACCCCACGCACCATATTACAGTGTACCCTAGCACACGATTTTCACCATCGTCAAGTAATGGAAGTTACCTAATAGGCTTCACAACTGACAGTTTTCCTTGCCTAATTCTTGGCGTCGAGAGCAACTCGGAAACCGATGGCTTGCGGGTCTCGTCTTTCTGGACTCCCCCGGCTAGCACACCGCGAAAATTGCGTGGGATCCTGCCAGCAGCCGCCGCGCACTACACGGTACCGACCGTATTCTGCTACTTGGGACGCGATCACGTCACCGCCCTCGGATTCGGGATAGTTGCCTATGAAAGATGCCGTCCATTCCGCAACATTCCCGGCCATATCCAAGACACCATAGGGACTGGTGCCATCCGGATAGACCCCAACGGGCGTGGGCGCCGCGACACCGCCTTCCCAAACATTGCCACAAGTGTAGTAAAACGTCTCTCCCCAAGGAAACACCCTACCATCCGTGCCGCGTGCCGCTTTCTCCCACTCCTCCTCCGTAGGTAAACGATAGGCATTCCCTGTCTCTCCCGCCAGCCAATCGCAGTACCCTACCGCTTCTTCCCAATTCACGTCCCTTACCGGCTGGTTCAGGATCCAGGGATCAACGGTAGTGCCATCCCAATAGTCGCGAGGCGGCGCGCCGCCGGCAAGCACAAAAGAGCGAAATTCCATATTCGTGACAAGATATCTCCCAATGAAGAATGTTGGGAGCTCAACCGATCGCGCCGGCGTTTCCATGAGCAACGCACCCCGCTGCGTACGGTGAGAATCCCCATCATCCTCGGTGCCTGCGGGGGCTCCTTCCAGAATCTGGTCTACTGAATCGCTCGCTGTACCCATTGTGAAGGCGCCAGCCGGAATGCGCGCCATCTTGGGTTCTCGCGAGTGAATTCTCGGGTCACCAAGAAAAGAGAGGGCTTTCCCCACCGAGACACGCTCCGCCACGCTATATTGATTTGGCGTGGCGACCATGCGCGCCAAATCAGTCAGCGCAATTTGCTTCTCGCGCTCACTCAACATCAAGATCGCGCCATGAATTCGCTCTTGCACATTACTTTGCAGGTCGGACCAGATTTCCTGGCCGAGACGTTCCTCTGCTATGGCCACGAGTTGTGTCTCCCACTTACCTAACTAATCTATCGAGCAAGATTGCCGCGTCTTTAATGTATACAGAATTAGGCGTCAGTGCATTGCTGCGGGGTCGCTACTGCCTAAACTTCAGACCGCAGTCGCGCACGCCTTCCCGTCACACCGGCAAGCACCCATCGAGCAAAGGCTACTATCGCCGCGGCGTCGTCGCGAACCTCGTTCACGTCAATTCCGGTAGCAATCAGCCCGCCCTTGCCATCTCCCGAGCCTTTCTGTCGCAATAGAAGGTGCAAGATCACGCCCAGAATGGCAACGCTGCCAAGACGGCGAAATCCCGGCAGCATCCTGCCCGGAACGCGTACCGGCAGCCGCCCAAAGCCGGCCTCTTGTGCCAGTGCCTGAGAATATGCTACAGGCATGCTCCGACGGCGCAGGATAGTGCCAATAAGGAGGACGTAACCGGGAAGGCGGCCGCTGAGTCCGTGCATCTGTCTTCGCAACGAATGCGGCAACATCGGTCGATTCTCTGGACGCGACCTAAATACCTGCATCGCACTAGCTTCCCTGTTCCTGGATATGACTAAGCACCACGCCTAGCGCACTCTGCTTAAACTCGCATCAGGCGCACTTCATCGCCAAGAGGGAATAACGCAACCGCATGCGTTGCGTAAGCACGACAGGAACCCCTCAGCCGGGGCCTCTCATATCCTCAGGCCAACAACGGAAGAGATTCCGCATCTGCCTGAATTGTTGCTTCCCCCATGACTGCGGCGTGCCGGCTTCGGCAAATGCCTCAGCGCACACCGCTCGCACCTTAGCCACATAGTACTCACGGTACGCGCCAATGGCAAGAAGCTGACGATCAATTCTTATCTCGTTCTAAGAATTAGTGTAGTCTCTGAGCAATATCTTTCAGGCACTGTGCCCCAAGAAATCATTCGGAGCGCAGAACCAAGCTGCCACAATTCTGTGCTGCCCTTCGCACTTACTGATGTGACCATCGCAATCAAGGTAATTCTTCGAAAGTGGTCTTGGGTCAAGCTTGCTCAACTACCCTCTCACCCCATCTTTGAAGAGCTAAGCTATACCCTTGCCTTAACCACGTCTCAAAACGCAATCTTAACTGCTCAAATTGATCCCCAACGGTAAGAAAGAAGGGATCAATGCTACATATATCAAACTCAGGAGCAAGCGATTCACCCTCACCCTCTCCTTCGTCGGGAGTCGACGGATAGCGATACATTACAAAGTTCGTAGCTGCCATTACACCAGTAATGTATCGCCCAACACTGTGTAAAGAGACTACAAACACCATCGTGGGACTGCGCGATATTGAACTCACACGCATGGTCACACGGACAAAATACCGAGGCTCCTGGAAATTGACCCAGTGTCCTGCCGAGTTAGCGGTCTCGAGTACTTCTCTTCTATAGTAGTATTCATTTTCTTCTTCCGGACCACCTAACGAGACCTCCGGAAAAATATTCCATCCGATGCTCTCATTTAGTTGCTGGGCAGTTTGGAAAGTTTCCTCCTGAAGCAATTCATTCGTGTAATTCCGAATTTCAAGAGCAATGTCCTGTACCGAGCGGAGCTTGGCCTCACGTTCCTTCTGTTTTTTCCTAAATCTGTCAGAAATAAACCCTACAACTTCACTTACGGTATCTATGCTTGTAACATGGCCGTGTTCGACCTTTAGGGCATCGAGAAGTGTTTGTCTCTCAAGCTTTACCAAAAGGCGAACATGTGGAGAAAGCTCGCCGGAATCCGCTGCTTCAAGCGTAGCAATGTATTCGGGCCGCGTATCACGAGTTACCACAATCGGCAAGAACTTACCCCTCACCAAGTGCCAGGTCAGCAAGGCACGAACCACACGTCCATTGCCATCTTCAAATGGATGGATTTGAGTGAACCTGTGATGCAGCCACGCGGCAATTGCTAAGGGGTGCTGCTTGCCGTCATAGGACTGATAACATTCCTTCAGCCTATCTAGTTCAGATTCGACATGTTCGGGCGGACAATACTCATGTACTACTCCATCTGGTCTAGTCGGATTGTTTGGCCACTGCTTGAATCGTCCGCGGTGCAACTCTGTAGTTACAGCATTTCCAAACTGATCTACACCTGCATAAGTCGTTTGGTTCCTAGCAATCGCCTCGTGCAGGCTCTTTATGAACCAAATGGTAAGCGGGCGGGAATCTGCAATCCAGCCATAAATGTGGTCAATCGCTGCTCTGTGGTCGCGAAGGGTAGCGATTAGGTCCCCCGGTGTCCTGTTGGAGGAGTTTCTTTCGATGTAGTTGGTTACAAAACCTCGTTCGATCAGGGTCTGTGTTATACCACGATCAAGTTCATATAGTCCTTCAATAATCCCTGTTTCAATCGCCCAACTTCGATAGAGCTCTTCGTTGAACTTCTCGTATGCCGTAGGGTTGGAGGCTTCAACGTTACTCTTTACATCCAACCACTGCCTCTTGAGCGCATCAATTTCGGCGAAGTCTACGTTTACAGTCTCTTCTCTTAGAGGCTCTATCGGCGACCACCTAACATTCCCCATGTACTCTCCTCCACTTACTGATTCCACAGCCATAGCAGGGCAATGATCAAGTGCATCAATGGCGTTCTAGAATTGCATTGTACCTGTCCTAGAGAGTTCCCTTCAAATCGGCAATCAACTCAACTGGAATGGGGCAATCCATCTGGAGATACATGGGAACATGGTTGCTACCCGCGTTTAGCTCTGGAGTAGCAATCTCGGTGCTGCTTCGTTTTATGGCATGGTTCATCACTCTAACTGCGCCGTCCCTGGGGATACATTAAGCGGCCTAGCAAGAAAGCGTCCCTGTACAGTGCGCGACATTCTGACGGATGGCATAAGCAGACAGAAGTGTAACTAATCGACTTCTGTGGATGCCGAATCTGTCGTGTCACCCTCGGGAGACGACTCTGGAGGGGAAGGTAACCGGTACGTACAGACACTATTGAAATCACAATAGCTGCAAACTTTCGGATCAGGTTGCCGCAACTGCCAGAATGGACGGAAGTCCGCAGACCGGATACCTGCGGCAACGGCGTTCACACGCGCCACGTAGTGCTCGAGGTGCTCCTGCTGATAACGAAAGTCGAGCCGCTGATACGTGATTTCCTCGCCTTTCACCAGGACATCGAGGCGAACGGGAGGCAGCATGCTGACAAGTGGCAGTTGTCCGGGGCGCTGGCGCGCCCCCAGCCGCAAAGCATTGTAGCCAAGACTATACGTTAATAACTGTATGTCGTGTGCCAAGTAATCGGCGGGAAAGGGCGAAGCTGCCGTCTTATGGTCGATGACCGTGCCTTCCTGGTCGACTAGGTCAACATAGCCAACTATGGGCACGTCCACTCCCGGCACACTGAAGTCGAACCGTTCTTCGATCAGATGCGGTCGGATGTGCGGGGCAACCTCTTCGACGTAGTATTCGACCAGGTCATACCCCAGCTCGCGTAATTCTTCTACTTCGGCGCGCCCCTCATCATCCAACTCGTGCAAGGTGGCGTCGAGAGCGTCATCGAGAACGTCGAACGCCGCTTCTGTGTCGAGTATCCTTCCATCTCGTTTCTGCTTATAGAACAACTCGATGACCGTGTGGACGGCGCGGCCAAGCAACTGCGCAGCCGTGCTCGTGACACGAACCCGTTCCGTGTACCGCAAATGGTACATATACGGGCACCGCTCATACGTGCGGATACTACTCGGAGACAATCGGCGCAACGGGCGTGCCATCGTCCAATCCTATCCAATTGCGCGGGGTAATCCCACGTCCAGCATTGTCAACAGTCCCGCTGGTGCCTCTGCCACGCGCGGCGCCATGTTCGCAATCATGGACCACGTCGCCTGGTCGCCGTGGGTGCCGCCCACTACTTCCAAGTGCATCGGCGGGTTGGCTTCAATGCTGATGCTGTCCCTGCCTGCTGCGGCGGCCATGCTCATGGTGAGATCCAAGACGAGTTCGCGGCCGTGACTGCTGCCTTCGATTGTTTGATGAATGCCGGCTACTTGTCCGGCAGCAATGTCGAACTGTTCGGTCGTAATGCTATCCTCTGCGCACACTGGGTCGATAGACTCACGCGCATCCGCAATCTCCCAGCCCAAACCGGCGGCAATTAAATGGAAGGACTCCCGCAACCCCACGTGTCCAATTCCTCCCTGGGACGCCAATTGAAGAAAGTTAGCCTCTTCCATGCCGGAACCGATCTTCTGCTGGAGCGCCAAGCGCCGCTCCCGGGCAGCAACGACCCGAGTGGAAACAACGCGCCGGATATCACTGCACACCGCCGTTGCCACGAGCACCAGCGTATCCATGACAAAGCCCGGATTGACGCCGGTGCCAAGGATGGTTACCCCGCATTCTCGGGCCTTGGCGTCGATTTCCCTGGCCAACGCAGGGTGGCGCAGCCAAGGGAATGCCAGCTCTTCGCACGTACTCACTACATTGCAGCCGGCCGCCGCAATTTCCGTGAGCTGACCGACTACGTCCGGAATGTGCGATCCTGTCGCCTGCAATACAACGTCAACTGACTGTGAATTCAGCACGTCGCCGAGTGAGGCCATAACCGGAATTTCCAGCGTCTCACCTGCGCCGAGAATCTCCCCCAGATCTCTGCCGACCTTCGCGGGATCTACGTCGACCGCCCCGACCACGTGCAACTGGGAACGCCCCAAAGCAGTTTGCACAATGCCGCACCCCACTGCCCCCAATCCCATTTGCGCAACGCGAATCGGTTCCACGGTCTCGCACTCCTTTGGCAAGCACTCGAGCTTGCTACTAAATCATCCAACAACATGTGACGCAAGAGACCGCCAATCTTCCTTACGTCATGATATGAAAGTCTGGCAGAGCGCCGATGGCTTCGGACTGCGGCTAATTGAGACTATCCCGCGCCGATGCAACCGCCGGCACACACCGACCCTGGCTCAAGGCACGCCGTCCTGGAACGCTAGTCATCGAGATAGAGCCGCTGCAACGTCCTCGCAACAGCCTCATGGTCGTCATTGTGGGTATACTCATCGGCGGCATCGCGGGCAGCTTGCGTCGCGTTACCCACGGCTACGCCCAGTCCCGCAAATTGCAGCATTTCAATGTCATTTACATCATCGCCGAAGGCTACAACCTGGGCCGGTTCAATTGCCAGATGCGCGCAGAGCCACGTGAGAGCCGTAGCCTTGGAGGTATTGGGACCGAGAATTTCCAAGGCGCTCTGCCCGTCACGCACGAAGGAACTGGACTCGCGGCCTCGCCAGAATACCAGCGTGTAATCGTGTCCGGTTGACACCAGCGCATCGGCCAATTCCCGCAGCTCCTCCTCTTCACCCCAGAGCACTATTTCAATTGGATCGGGGAGGTCGGTCACCGTATTGAGGTCGACAAAGAGCGATTCAAGTTCGGGACGCCGCTTGAGCTGTCCCTGCGGACCCCGATGGGCATGCCAGTCACCATCGAATAACATGCGGTCTCCTGCTGCGGCATTTTCATAGACAGTCGAGCGCAAGTTTAGACGGCGCGCTTCTTCCACCGCGCGCCATGCCCAGTCGCTCGGCAGATAGCTCTCGTAGGTAATCTCGCCGGTATGGTCGCGGATAACGGCGCCGTTGCTCAGAATCATATAGAGAGAAATATCCAGCAGTTTGGGAAGGAAATTCGCGATGATGTAGCGCCTGCCGGTCGCTAACGCCACGTGAACGCCCTGCCCGGCCAAGCGCTGCAGCGTTGCTTTCGTGTCTGGCGTCACGCCGCCCTGCTTGTCGAGCAAGGTACCATCCACGTCGAGGGCGATCAGACGATACGGGGTTGTGCTTGGGTTGGGAGTCTTCATATTGGCGTACATCATGCACCGTCAATGCGGTAGAAATTCGTCAGCACCGGCGCCGGCTCCATCGTCATCATCGGGAATCTTCCCCGATTCCAAATCGCGCACCATGTCTTCATATTCCCCGGGCAGGTCTTCACCGGTCTCCTCACCCATCGCGCGCGCCAGGCGTCCCAGTGCACGCGGGTCGCTCTCATCAAAGCCATCCATGGATGCAGGATCGTCGAACGATACACCGCCCCCGTGCACGGCCACCCGCGAAATCAGGCGCTCCAAGGACATTGAAGCACAGTGGGGGCACGCAGGATCCTCCACTTGAGAGAAACTGCGAAAGAAGTGTGTCGAAGGTTGCTTGCAGTCTTGGCATTGGTATTCATAGATTGGCATACGACTTCCTTCTCTCACGAATACCATGGTCTGCCGTGCGGAAAGAGCCTGCAGGCGCCTTAAGAATCACTATCGACACCTGCCCTGTGTTCAATGAACGGGTGGACCGCTGCTTGGCCCACCCGTTCTTGGTTTCCATCGTAAGGAGGCAACCTAACCTGAATACACGAGTTCTTCCATCCGGTTCATCCGAATTAGGAAGCGTCTCCACAGACCGTGTTCAGGATCAACCCCGTTACCAAATACGGATCCATATTGGCGTTCGGGCGACGGTCCTCGATATAGCCCTTCTGATCAACATCTACCTGCCAAGGAATGCGCACCGAGGCGCCTCTATCGGAAACCCCGTAGCGGAATTCCTTGTAGGAGCACGTTTCGTGCAGACCGGTCAGGCGCAATTCAATGCGATCGCCATAGTTGACAATATGCTCATCATGATTGCGGCCCAGCGCTTCAGCGGCCGCTATGCATGCGTCATAGTTTTCCCGCATTTGCCGGGTGGAGAAGTTTGTGTGGGCGCCCGCGCCATTCCAGTCGCCGAGAACGGGCTTGGGATCCAACCGTGCGCTTACGTCGTATTTCTCACCAATGCGGTAGAGCAACCAGCGGGCGAGCCACACCTGGTCGGCAACCTCGGGCGCACCGACCGGGCCAATCTGAAACTCCCATTGCGCCGGCATCACTTCGGCATTGATACCGGAAAAGTCGAACCCCGCTGCTATGCACGCATCCATGTGTTCCTCAACTACCGGCCGCCCGAACACTTCGTCAGAGCCTACGCCGCAGTAATACCCTCCCTGAGGCGCCGGAAAACCGTTTTGGGGCCATCCCAGTGGCCTGACTCCGGCAAAGAAGGTGTATTCTTGCTCGATGCCGAACCACATGTCGAAGTCCGCGTATTTTTCAGCGGCTTCCGCGCAAGCAGCTCTGGTGTTCGTAGGGTGTGGGGATAAGTCCGGCAACAGAACTTCACACATGACCAACCTACTGTTGCCGCCGCGAATGGGATCGGGTACGGAATAGACCGGATTCAGGACACAGTCCGAGTCATCGCCGGTCGCTTGATTCGTGCTGGAACCGTCGAAACCCCAAATTGGCGGCTCTTCACCTACCGGGATGACTTTCCCTTTTGAGCGCAGCTTGGCTGTTGGCTCCGACCCGTCCACCCAAATGTATTCCGCCTTGTAATAGCCCATCAAATCCTCCCATTGATACTCCAACCAAGCGGTGAGAATTCACCACTATCCACAACACTGTGCTAGGGAACATAATACAAAACCTCCAAGATTTTCGCCAATGGCACCGTTCTTGCCAAACTCTTGGCGAAGCACACGAGAATTCTACGCGAATGTTGGGCTCGCCATGGCCATGCGCAAACTCGTTTACGCTGCACACCCACTATGGTATGGTATCTACGTAATTCAACCGAATACACTGGTTTGTAGTACCTCAGGTGCCTTGTCAGACCATTAATCTGGAGGAGACACGACGCGTGAGAAGATTTGACTATGCTGCACCAACCGAAGTCTTTGAGGCCTGTGCATTGCTGGCCGACCGCGGCGACGATGCGCGTGCTTTAGCAGGCGGCACAGACCTCATTGTGCAGATGAGGGAGCGCGACCGCAGGGTTCCCCTCGTCGTTAGCTTACGCAATCTTGATGGTTTTAAGGGAATCGCCCAGAATGCGGACGGTTCACTCACAATCGGCGCGATGGCTACCGGTGATGAGGTGAACCACAGTCCACTCGTGCAAAGCCAAGCCCTCTTTATCAGTGAGGGTGCGGAGTTGCTCGGTTCAATTCAGATTCGCAACCGCGGCACGCTAGGCGGCAATGTCGGCAATGCGGCGCCGAGCGCCGACGCCGCGCCGCCTCTGGTCGCCGCCCATGCCACTGCCTGCATTGTGGGTACCAAAGGCACGCGCGACGTTTTGGTTGGTGATCTCATGACCGGCCCGGGGCAGCTTGCGCTGGAACCCGGTGAGTTAATTCAGTCATTCAATGTTCCCGCCCCGCAGGCGCACACTGGTTCGCGCTACGTGCGCCACGTGCCGAGGCGAGAGATGGATATTGCCGTTGTAGGCATTGCGGCACTTGTAACCTTGGAAGACGACTTGGAGACAATCAAAGATGCCAGCGTGGTGCTTTCCGCCGTAGCGCCCACGTGGCCCCATGCGATTACTGCGGAGGAAGTTCTGCGCGGCCAACCGGTTTCAGAGCAACTGCTCGCCCATGCCGGTGAAGCCGCGGCAAATGACTCCCAGCCGATATCTGACGTGCGGGCTTCAGCAGCGTACCGGCGCATGATGGTAGACGTTTACACCAGGCGTGCCCTTACCACGGCTATTGAGCGTGCCAGGGCGGCGAGTTAATTACATTAGTCAGCAAGAAATGTACTTTGGAGGCAGCACAAGCGATGGACTATCCGTTGCAACTGACGGTAAACGGCATACCGGTGAAGCGCGTCGTGGAGCCCCAGGTTCGGCTTCTCGACTTTCTGCGCGAGGACCTGGGCCTCACGGGCACTAAAGAGGGGTGTGGCACCGGCGACTGCGGTGCCTGCACCGTGTTGATAGATGACCAGCCCCAACACTCCTGCCTCACTCTTACCGTTGAAGCCGAGGGCGCCGAGGTTACGACCGTCGAGGGAATGGCGAGCGGTGATATGCTCAATGAAGTCCAGTCCGCCTTTGTCTCGGCCGGCGCGACCCAGTGCGGCATCTGCACTCCCGGTTTCGTCGTCATGGCTACCGCCTATCTGCGCGACAATCCCAAACCAACGGACGATGAGTTGCGCATGGGTGTTGCGGGCAATCTCTGCCGCTGCACCGGCTACGAGACCATCATGACGGCATTGCATTCCGTGATTGACGGCAAAGTGGAATTGATCGAGGTGGCTCCGGAGCCTCAGGAACTTGTGCCGGAGCCCGAAGGGGAATAAGAGCGGCCCAAAGCGGCCAAACACCTTCCACACTCTGTATACAGAAAATTCGCGAGGAGGAGAGATCATGGCAAAAGTGGTCGAACGTCCACAAGAAAAGACCGCGTTGCGTGTTGCCAACAAACCGGTCATTCGCATCGACGGTATCGAGAATGTTACGGGGGCCACGAAATTTGGCGCGGATTTCTCGATGCCCGGCATGTTGTGGGGTGCGATTTTGCGCAGCCCCCACGCTCACGCCCGCATTAGGCACATCGACTATGCCAAGGCGCTGGACGCGCCCGGCGTTGTAACTGTTGCTACCGCTGCCGACTTTGACGAAGACGTGGTGGAACCGACCTCACGGCCGCATAATGTGTTTGCCGGTGAAGTTGCACTCTACCTCGGAGAGGCCGTAGCTGCCGTGGCCGCCGTCACGCAAGAGGACGCCGAAGCAGCGCTGAAACTTATCGAGGTTGACTACGAACCCTTGCCCCATGTCCTCGACCCGTTGAAAGCCATGGAACCCGATTCGCCTGTCATCCGCCACGGCGAAGGCGGCGAGGTTGATCGCACCGAGATGTCGTTCCACTCTTCCGTTGCCTCATCCGCCGAGGACCTGGATGAGTCCGGAAATGTCTCTTCTCAGGTCCAGTTTGGGCGCGGAGATATTGCAGAAGGCTTCGCGCAAGCGGACGTAATAAAGGAAGGCCGCTTTACGGCGGCCATGGTACACCAGACCTATCTCGAGCCCCATGCCGCTCTGGCCGACTACTCGCCAGCCGGTGATCTCCGCATGTGGGTGACTTCTCAGGGCCAGTTCTATGTGCGGGATACGGTGGCGCGGCTGCTCAAGCTGCCGGCCCACAAAGTTATCGTCCAAGGCACCGCCATCGGCGGCGGCTTTGGCGGTAAGATGACGCTACTCGCACCCATCCCCGCGATCCTTTCGAAGAAGGCCCGCCGGCCCGTCAAGGTCGTGTGGAGCAGAAGCGAAGAACTGGTGGCGGCCAACCCAGCGCCGGGTTCTGTCATCGACGTGAAGGTTGGCGCAAAACAAGACGGCACACTTACGGCATTGCAGGGACGCGTTGTCATGGATACCGGCGCCTATCCCGGCTCGCCCATGTCAACGGCTACGATGCTCTTGGGAAGCTGCTACGAGATTCCCAACATGGAACTCGAAGGCTTCGAGGTGCTTACAAATAAGGTAAGCGTGGGCGCATACCGCGCGCCGGGCGCACCGAATTCCGCGCATGCCGTGGAGAACGTGATGAATTGGGTGGCGCAGGAAATCGGCATGGACCCGGTGGATTTCCGCCTCAAGAATGTGATTGAAGAGGGCGGCCGCTGGCCGAACGGACAACCGCTGCCCGACGTCGGTGCGGTGGAAGTGCTGGAAGCCATGAAGGACCATGCGGTTTGGAGAACACCGCTGGAACAAGGAGCCAACGGCAAGCCGCGTGGTCGCGGTGCAGCTATCGGCTGCTGGTCCGGCGGCGCGGGCGGGTCCGCGGCAACGATGAAGCTTGAAGCGGACGGCTCGTTCAGCGTTCTTGTGGGTACAATCAACCTCACCGGCAATACAACGTCTATCGCGCAAGTTGCCGCGGAGGAATTGCGCGTGCCCATGGAATACGTGAGCGTAACCCAGGGCGATACAAATGAAGCGCCGTTTGGCCCCGTGGCTGGTGGCAGTCAGGTCACCTACACTATGAGCCTCTCGACTGCTGCCGCCGCCCACGACGTGCTCCGTCAGATGAAGGCTGTTGCGGCCCAGCGTCTGGGTGCGGATGCTGACGACATTGAATTTGACGAAGGCAAGATGTGGGCGCAGAGCGATCCTGACCGCTACGTCACCTATCGCCGCATTGCGGATGAGGCAGTTGGCTCAGCCAACGGTCCCATCATCGGCACCGGACACGGCAAGCCCGCGCGCGGCAACCCCGGCTTTGCCGGAACGATTGCCGATGTTGAGGTTGATACCGAGACCGGTCTCGTCACCATCCTCAATCTCGTAGGCGTGCAGGATGCCGGTTTCGCCATCAACCCGCTCTCGGTGAAGGGCCAAATCCAGGGCGGCACCATCCAGGGTGTCGGCTACGCCTTGCTGGAAGAGATTGTCTATGACGAAGACGGCCGCGTGCGCAATCCTGGCCTCCTGGACTACCGGCTCCCCACTGCGGCAGATGTGCCCGACGTGGACGCCGTCATCGTAGAGAAGCACAACCAATACGGCTGGAAAGGCACCCGCATCGTTGGGGAGCCCAGCATCGTCCCGCCGGGAGCAGCCATCACCAGCGCAATCAGCGATGCCCTCGGCATTCCCTTGCACAACATGCCAATGACACCGGAACGCATCGTGATGGCGCTGCGCAACGCCAAGGCGAACGGCAGGTCCAACGGGAATCCGCCTGCGTAGTATCGAACTACCTGCAAGAGAAGAGAGCAGGGCCGGATGCGATGGAGAATCTGCAAGCCGGCTTCGTAGGTCTCCACCGCGGCGGCGCGCTCTTGCGCGCCATGGCCGCGCATCCACGCGTTGACGTTGCAGCTCTCTGTGATCTAAAGGAAGAGACTCTCGCTACTCTGGCCGGAGACTTCAACCTGCCCGATAAGGCCCTCTACACGGCATTCGACGAATTCGTCAACGCTGCGCTGGATATCGTCGTGATCGCCACACCCATCGAGTTTCACGCGGCGCAGACTATCGCCGCCTTGGAGAGCGGCAAGCACGTGCTCTGTGAACAGACTGTAGCCTACACTTTGGACGAGTGTGAGGCAGTTATTGCCGCCCAAGAGCGCACCGGCAATGTCTACATGATGGTGGAGAATCACTGCTATTTTCATTACATCCGCGAGTGGCGCAAGCTCATCGCGCGCGGGGACCTCGGCACGCTCTTCTATGCGGAGGCGGATTATATTCACGAGATCGCTCACCTGCTGCGTGACCCGGACACCGACGCGCCCAAGTGGCGGCTGACGCGCCCGCCGATTTGGTATTGCGCGCACCCGCTCGGGCCGTTACTCACGCTCATGGACGACCGCATCGTGAAGGCGACCGGCGCGTCTTCCGGCAGAAACATAAATCCCGCTGAAGAGGGTTTGGGTTTCCTGGATATGGAAGTTGGGCTCTTTCACACCGAGAAGGGCAGCGTCATCAAGATTCAGCGTAGCCAGGTAGCGCTCCGGCGTCCGCAGTTGGCCTTTTCCTCGCTCTACGGCACCAAGGGGTTCATCGAGAACGGTCGCTACGTTGAAAACCGCGCTGCAACCGGACGGTATTCAACCGGACGGTACTTTAATGTGGATACGATGTCCAAACAGACCGGGGCGCAAGAGATTCACTGCCCATTGGTGGATCCCAACGCACCGCCGGAGGCTCTTCTTGGCGGCCATGGTACGTCTGAGTACTTCCTGGTGCAGGACTTCATCGCCGCAATCGACAACGACACAAAGGCCCCCATCGACGCCGTGCGCGCCGTGGAATTCACAGCCCCCGGCATTGTCGCCCACGAGGCTGCCATGCAAGGCGGCGTCTGGCTCGACGTGCCGCAGTTCCGTTAGCGAATTACTAGAACTCATCACATTAGGTACACTGCACTGTGCGGACCTGCCCCGTACTCGATACGGGGTTGAGGGGAAATCCTGTGAGATTCAAGGCCCTTCCTAGCGTGCTACAAAGGCACCGAAGGGATACCCAAGTGAAGTAGCCAACAAGTGAAGTAGCCAAAAGGAAAGCCTTTATGGAAAAGCTTAGAGTCGGCTTTGTTGGACTGCGCCGCGGCGGGGGATTGGTGCGCGCGTTGGCCGCGCATCCCAGGGTGGAAGTAGCCGCCCTGTGCGATCTCAACGAAGACACGCTTACCTCCATGAGCAAGGACTTTAGTCTCCCCGAGAAGGCGCTGTTCACGGCTTTCGATGACTTCGTCAATGCCCCTCTGGATGTCGTAGTCATAGCGACACCCATCGAGTTCCACGCTGCACAATCCATCGCCGCTTTGGAAAGCGGTAAACACGTCCTCTGCGAACAGACCGTCGCCTACACCCTAAACGAATGCGAGGCTGTCATTGCCGCTCAGGAACGCACCGGCAACGTCTATATGATGGCGGAGAACTACTGCTACTTTCACTACATCAAGGAGTGGCGCAATCTCGTTGCCAAGGGCACGCTCGGCACGCTCTTCTACGCGGAAGCGGAGTACGTCCACGAGATCGCCGACCTCCTGCGCGATCCGGAAACCGGCACGCCCAAGTGGCGGCTGCCCCGCGCGCCGATCTGGTATTGCGCGCACACGCTCGGACCGGTGCTCACACTGATGGACGATCGCATCGTCAAAGCCACCGGCGCGTCCGCCGGCAGGAACATGCATCCGGAAGAAAAGGACTTGGGACACCTGGATATGGAAGTGGGGCTGTTCCAAACCGAAAAAGGCAACGTGGTCAAGATCCTGCGCAGCCAGGTGGCGCACCGGCACCCGCACTCGGTCTACTACACGCTGTATGGCACCAAAGGCTTCATCGAGAACGGTAGGCACATCGAGGACCGCGCTTCCACCGGACGCTACTTCAATGTAGACACCATGTCCAAGCAGACTGGGGCGGAAGAGATCGACTGCCTTCTGGTGGATCCCAATGCCCCGCCGGAAGCCCTGCACGGCGGCCACGGCACGTCTGAATACTTCATGGTGCAGGACTTCATTGCCGCCATCGACAACAACACAAAGGCCCCCATAGACGCCGTAAGAGCAGTAGAGTTCACCGCTCCCGGCATCGTTGCCCACGCCGCCGCCATGCAGGAGGGTGTGTGGCTGGAGGTACCGCAATTCCGATAAAGCCTTCATACCCTAATAGTCCGACACGATTGTATTGATGGGTAGCGTAGGTTTGCAACCTGCGCCATCTTACCGTAGCGTGGAGTGAGCACATCAAATCGAGGGACTGGGCACAGGTTACAAACCTGTGCTACCGGAACTCTTACCCATCTACCGGCGCTCCAACCCATCAATGAAAGAGTGTCGAACCACAAGATAATTCACATGTGCGATTCGCTTCAGACGTTTCCTCCCGGTACTGCAGTACTGCAACCCCGTATCACGTACGGTGCAGGCTCTGCGTCCGCTTGCGGCCTTAGTTGTTCAGTGAGTACCCATCCCCCACAGTTGTATTGCCAAGACATCGAATGCCGCTCGCTGGCGGTGTTTGGGAGCGTACTTTTTTGCAAAACTGGTAACTGGATTGAGGAATGAAACATGACGGACGCGCGCCAACCAAACATTTTGCACATCATGGTCGATCAGATGCGGTTTGACGTGTTGGGCATAAACGGGAGTCCGATTTGCCGCACGCCAACGCTGGATCATCTCGCCCAGGACGGCATCAACTATGCCGAGGCCTACACGCCGGCAGGCATCTGCTCGCCGGCCCGCGCATCTATGGTCACAGGGCGCTATTCCCACAGTCACGGCATCTACAACAACTGCCATCAGGAAGACTCTATCCTCGTAGAGTTGCCGGCGGAGGAAGTAACTTACAGCGAACTCTTGAGCGAGGCCGGCTACCGACTGGGGCACGTGGGCAAATGGCACATCGGACGTGAAAACGGGCCGAAGACCCGCGGCTTTCATGACGTGGGCGCGCAAGGCATCGCCGACTACCGGCGACAGCTCGGCCTGCCCCTGCGTCCGCCCACGCCGCCCGATGCAGTCTACGCCACGTACCCTAACGAAGAGTTTCTCATCTCCGGCACGGAACAGCTTCCGGAAGAGGGGAATCTCATGTATTACTTCGCCGAAGAGGGCATGCGCCTGCTCCGCGAATACCAGGGCCATCAGCCTTTCTACCTGCGCGTGGACTTCAACGGCCCACACCATCCCTACGTGGTGCCTGAGCCCTGGGCCTCGCTTTATGACCCACAGGCAATCCCACCATGGCCGAACTTCCACGACACATTCGAGAATAAGCCGCAGGTCCACCGCAGGCACAAATTCCATCGGGGCGTGCAGGACTTCACATGGGAAGACTGGCAGCCCGCCGTCGCTAAGTACTTCGGCTACGTCAGCTTTCTCGATTCTCTTTTTGCCAAACTCTTGCAGACGCTCGACGACCTCGGCCTTCGCGACGACACCCTCATCATCTTCAATACCGACCACGGCGACTTTACCGGCAGCCACGGACAATTCAACAAAGGACCGTTGCTCTACCAGGAGGTCTATCACATTCCGCTGATCATGCGCTGGTCCGCGTGCATTCCTGCCGGCGTCACCACCACAAAGTTCACCAGCCTCATCGACATCATGCCCACCATCTTGCAGGCCGCCGATCTCCCCGTGCCCGACAATCTGCACGGTGAAGCTCTGCAGCCGCTTTGGCAGGACCCGACTCTCGACGCCTGGCGCGACATGTTGGGCTGCGAATTCCACGGCGACGAAGTCGGACTCTTCACCTCGCGCTTGATCCGCTATAGGCAGTTCAAGTTCGTGTACAATCCGCACGCCATAGATGAGCTCTATGACTTGGAGCGCGATCCCTACGAGCTGGAAAATCTCTGCGACGACCCGGCGTACCAGGACATCCGCCACGAACTCCTGCGGCGTCTCATGGTGTGGATGGTCGAGACCCAGGATCCCTGGTGGCGCTGGGCGGAGAAATGGCTGCCGCTTTCGTAGTACTCTGTAGCTACGCGCCCAAAGGACTCGGGCCTGGAATTGGCTTCGAGACAAGAGCATGACGACGTGCGGCGCGGGGCGAGTTCAGGATTACTGCACGTTCACGTAGCACTATGAGGTCGAGACCATCCAACGTGGATATTGCCGCAAGCACTCCCATTTCCGTACAGGAAGCACAGTCCGTACTCGACAGCCTCGACCGGCTCGCGCTGTATACCCATGTCCTACATGACGACATATTTCAGTGCTATTGCGCCATGCTACGCTGCGTGGCGGCGGGAGACCCGCCACATCGGTTTGCGGCGACCGCCGCCAAGCTGAGCGGTTTGCTCGCGCAGCACAGTGAACGCAAATCGGCGGGGGGGCATGGCGATGCCTGGCAAGACTTCCTCGTACAGCACATACTCGAGGCCGAGAACGCATTCACGCAAAGGGCCGCATTGGCTGGCCCTACCGGCTTGAGTACTGCTCTGAGGTCGCTCGCGGAAGAAGATCTTGCCATCCTCCAACGGTTGTTCAATCTCAACGCCGTTGCCTGGCGGACGCTAGCGGGTCTTCTCGCAGCCGATGAAAATCCGCCCTATCTGGCGTGGGATGAGTTTACGTCGCCAGGCGCGACCGATAGCGAACGGCATGAGCTAGACATCCGCGAGAAGCTCATGGCATTGCAAGACTGGCGGGAAGCCGTCCCTCTGCTTGCGGCACACTACCGCCGGCATGGCACCGGCGACTTCGCCCGCTACCGTGCCTTTCGCTGGGTGCGCTCAACGCATGGCGGCAACTTGCAGGGCGTGCCGCACCCAGACCCCATTCGTCTGGAGGAACTCATCGGCGACGACCGCCAGCGCCGGCTTCTCATGCAAAACACTGAGCACCTGCTCGCGGGGTACCGCGCCAACAACGTGTTGCTCAGCGGCGATCGCGGCACCGGAAAGTCCTCTTCCATCAAGGCGCTGTTGCACCGCTACGGTGACCGTGGGCTCCGCCTCATTGAAGTTGCCAAGGAGCATCTCAACGAGTTTCCCGACATCTTGATGGAACTCCAGGTGCGGCCGCAGTCCTTTGTTGTCTTCGTGGACGATCTCTCATTTGAGCCCCATGAGACTGACTACAAAGCCTTGAAAGCCATCCTGGAAGGCAGCGTGGCGGCGCAGCCGCGAAACGTAGTTATCTACGCTACGTCCAACCGCAGCCACCTCATTCGTGAGAACTTTTCCGATCGCGCCGGCATCCTCGAGGATGAAGTACATCCCAAAGAGACCTTGCAAGAGACTTTTTCCCTTAGCGATCGTTTCGGCATCCGCATCAGCTTTGTCTCACCTACGCAAGCGCACTACCTTGCAATCGTGGCGGCCCTCACCGAGCAACGTGGCCTCCAGATTCAGGAGGCGGATCTCCGCGCCCGCGCCATCACGTGGGCACAGCAGCAGAACGGCTTCTCCGGCCGCACGGCGCGCCAGTTTGTGGACTTCCTGGAAGGCGACATAGGAACCGGGAAATCGCCATAGCCGCTTTCTTTCCAATTGTGGCAAGGGCGCCTTGACTGGCTGAGTAAAACATCTTGACCTGACCCGCTCCTTCACAAAGATTTCACAATTCTGTTATTGACAAGAGTTTGGCTGAAAGACTATACTGCCCACAACAGCGATGTGATTGCATTTACAACTCTATTGCTGTAAAGAGTCCACGGCTGAAGTGCTATCAGGAGGTGGAGCGATGGCGGACTTACATGTAACGCGACGACGTCTCATGGGTACCGGCGCCACGATTGGGGCAGTCGGTCTCCTCGCTGCGTGCGGAACGGCACAGATGACCGGAGGTGAGGCAGCGCCCGCGGATGGAGAGACATCCACGGAGGCCGCGCAACCTGAAACCATGGAAGTAGTGAACATTGTCTATGCCTCGCCGGAAAGCCCAGCGCGCCAGGAAAAAGAAATCGCCATCTTTGACGACTTTAACGCGCAGCATGCCAACATTCAGGTTGAGGTTGCAGGTCAGGCCGGTGGCTGGCGCGGCGTATATGAGAAGTTCATGACCGCCCACGCCGGCGGCGTAACCTTAGACTTCGTGCACAACGGCTGGTTGACGTGGGACCGCATGTTCCAGGCAGGCGCCATTCTCGATCTGACCGAGTTCTTCAAGGCTGACAAGCTCGTGCCGGCAGACCTGTACATTGAGTCGTCACTGTTCGAGTGGGTGCTCGACGGCGTGTTGGGCGGCATGCCCATAAGTACGTCCTCCGATGCCATGGCCTACAACAAGGACATGTTTGCCGAGGCCGGACTGGAAGAGCCGCCGGTGGACACGAGTGCCAAGTGGTGGAACATGGACACGTTCCTCGATTACGCGCAGAAGTTGACCGGCGACGGGCAGTTCGGCTTTGGCGGCAGCTTGGGCGGCGGCAACGCGGCGGGCGAGACCACCGGAACCTACTTTGGCCAGGGCCCGTGGGACGATGACAAGAAAGTGGCCTTCATCAACTCACCCGGCATCATGCAGGGGCTTGAATTCTGGCGGGACGTGACCGAGGTCAAGTACCACGTGCAGCCCAACCCGGACGAAGCCAACGAGCTGAAGGGCGGCCAGCGCATGAATACCTTCGTCACCGGCAAGATCGGTATGCAAGTGTCCTTCATCAACCAGGACACGAACTTCAACTGGGCAGCCGGCACGTTGCCCTACGACGGTGACGGTCCCAGCAGGTCAGCGCGCATTTCAAACCACGGTCTGCAGATCGGCAATGCGGGGACGGAAGAAGCCGTGTGGACAGTGTTCACGTGGTTCATGACGCCGGAGAATGCTGGACGCTTCCCGCGCACCGCCGGCCACGTCGTCTCGCCGTTCATAGACCCAGCGTACTCAGAAGTCTCCCAAGAAGTGTTCCGCAACCAGCTTGGCATCGATCCCAGGGCGTACTTCCTCCAGGCACAGCAGACCCGGCCACACGGTTGGGGCATGTTGAAATACAGTGCCTGGGAGAAGATCCGCAATGAGGCCAGGCCGCGCTATCGCGAGCAATACCAGCTTGGTCAAATCGATACCCGCGAATATGCGGATTGGTTCCAGAAGCTCATCACCGACGAGATGAGCGCCTACTTCTCGGGCGGAGGATAGCGGCATAGCAAACCAGTAGCAGAAAAGAGACTGGGTAGCGGGGTCGGCAAATGCCGACCCCGCTACCGTTTCGCTGGGATTCTTCAATTCGAGTACCCTTGCGACCAAACGAGCAGGCACATCCGCAAACTGCAGGGCCGAATCCTGTAAAGTAGGACTAGAAGCTATCTCATAGACAGATTCGTCATGCCGTTTCGTGCTTCGACAAGGGCTTCGCGCAGCAGGCTTCGCGCAGCAGGCTTCGCGCAGCACTCAGCACGAACGGATTGTTTCCTTTTCCGTTCGCCCTGAGCCTGTCGAAGGGCATATTTGCACAGAGCGAGACACTTAAGGGATGAGTTCTAGCCGATTGTGCATACGTAGTTCCGTGAAACTGTGTTGATAGTGCCCACTGCTACACCGTGAAGAAGAGGGGACAAGATCGCATGTCCGCTACTCAACCCAACATCCTGCTTATTACCACTGACCAGCAACGTTTCGATACTATTGGTGACACCAAACCTGCCTTTCTCCGGACACCTCACTTAGACCTCCTTGGCTACCAAGGCGTGCAGTTCACGCGCGCCTATGCCGACTGTCCGCTCTGCGTACCGGCGCGCGTCGGCATCATGACGGGCACGCAGGTATTCACCCACGGCGTGGCCAACAACGACCAGACCTCGAATGTGATGGGAAGGGAGGGGACGCTCCCGACACATCTGCGGGCGTGTGGCTATCAGACTGCCGCCATTGGCAAGATGCACTTTGGCCCACAGCGGGTGCGGCATGGCTTTGAAGAGATGATTCTGCCGGATGACTACTACCGTGACATGCGCCATTCCGGCAGCGCGCGGCAGCCGATGCACCACGGGATCGGTCAGAATGAGTTGTACCCAACGCTCGCAACCGTACCGGAAAGCATGACACTCACCTCCTGGATCGCCGAACAGTGCGTGGAGTACATCCGCGTCCGCCGCGATCCCACCCTCCCGTTCTTCCTCTGGTGTTCGTTCGCCAAACCACACCCGCCGCTCGACGCGCCTGAGCCGTACTACTCGATGTATCAGAATTCGCCAATACCTGAACCGGCGGTTGGGGCGTGGCGCGACAACGCGGACTGCCCCATTTCGTTCGACCGGCAAG
This sequence comes from Chloroflexota bacterium, assembly GCA_026710945.1. NCBI lineage: Bacteria > Bacillati > Chloroflexota > Chloroflexota bacterium. Next base: position 43,031 of record JAPOQA010000069.1, on the reverse strand, counting down.
CACAGCGGCGCGCATTTGACTCCATCCCAGACGAGACCATTCACGCGGCGCGCGCCGTCTATTACGGGCTGATCACGCAGATCGACCACGTCATCGGCCGCCTCATCAGCGCCTTGGAGGACTGCGGACTCTTCAATGACACCTTCATCATGTTTGCCTCCGACCACGGCGAGATGCTCGGCGATCACCGCAACGGAGCCAAGACCTTCTTCTACGAACCGTCAGCGCACGTGCCCTTCATTTTGCGTATGCCGCAGAATTGGGATAATCGACGCCATGGCACGATGGTGGAAACGCCGATCACCCATGCCGACATCTTGCCAACGCTGGTTGCCGTGGCAGGCGGTAAGTCGCCGGACGATACGGACGGCCAGGATTTGGTCGCGCTGGCACGCGGCAAACTTGAGAACCCGCGCTGCTATTTGGAAGGCATGAGCGGGCCCCGTTGGCCGCAGGCGGAGCGCATCCCGTGCATCTACCTGGCGATTACGGATGGGCAGTGGAAGTACATTTGGTACCCCGAAGGTCCAACGGAACACCTCTTCAATCTCGCTGAAGACCCGGCGGAGTTGCACAATCTCGCCCACGAAACACGCTGTCAAGCCAAGAAGCAGCACCTGCAAAGCGAGCTCGTGGAAAGGCACCAATTACGAGATTCAGCCTACCTTGAAGACGGCAACCTGCCGGTGCGAGACCCACAGGTCGAGACCACTGCCGACCGCCGCAATACCGCGACCAATCACGCCGGATTCCGCACTGAATACAGTAACGTTGACGTGCGCCACTAGGCAATGTAAACATTCCGCGTCATGCCGAGCGCAAGCATCGAACAGGGCTCGCCGAATCCGTCAATTACGCGCAGTCTGAAACGTAGCGCGGGGGCTTGTCCCCCGCTTGGGACGGCATGCAAGGATTGGGGTGAGGATGGATTCCGGCTTTCGCCGCAAATGACGGCGGCGGTCCGCTCTTTACTGAATGACGGACCATGCGCCCGTTGCTCGTAGCAGCGACGGCCTGGACATTGAAGGGTCAGCAACGTAGTCTTGTCGGCGAGAGTGGCGCCAGACGGGTACAATAGCCCTGTACGCGAAAGGGCGTCGCGCAACAAGTAGATACAGGGAGTAGTCAAAGTGGCTGGAGTGGTTGCCAAGATTCCGGTTCAACGTGCCAAATTGTGCTTCGACAGGCTCAGCACGAACGGATTCCTTACTTTGGCGGGCTCTATGCCTTGGCGGACATCTTGCTCTAGCGGATATCTCGCTCTTGGAGGATTCTCGCTCCAGCGGGCTACTCGCTCCAGCGGGCTACTCGCTCCAGCGGGTATCTTGTTCTAGCGGACTCACTCCCTCTCCGTTCGCCCTGAGCCTGTCGAAGGGCAGGTCAGCACGGAGCAAATGCACTCATACGTAAGTTCTCGCAAAGGAGCACATCATGCCCAGCAACTTACTGGAAGTCTTTACGAATTGTTACGGCCGCTACGGCGTACGCGCGGCGATTGATCTCGCGCCGCAAGCCGGCATCACTCACCTCGAACTCGCCATGAAACAGCACGGCGGTGTCTTGGAGATCCCGGAGGATGTCGTCGCCAGCGAAAAGCTCGGCGACGAGGGGATTCAGAACCTTAAGCGCGAGCTCGACGCGAACGGTCTCACCGTGATCAGCGCGAACGGGTCCGATAACCTCATGGACCCGGATGGATTTGCCCGTATTGCGGAACGGATGCGCCTCGCGGCTGGCATTGGCGCCAAGTACTTTGTCGGCTTGGGCGGCGAACCGGCTGAAGAAGACCGGAAAGACTTCTTTGACAAGATGGGGGCTATTGGCGACGTGGCGGCCAGTCACGGGCTCACCATTGCCCTCGAAACCCACCCGGGTATTACCCAAAACGCGGATGCAATCTTAGACACGATGCAGGCCCTACAGCATGACGCCATCCGCATCAATTTCGACACGGGCAACATCCTCTTCTACAACGAAGGCGCGGATGTTTACAAGCAACTCGAACAGGTCATGGACTACGTGGTGCACATGCATCTCAAGGACAGCCGCGGCGGCTACCGGGACTGGTACTTCACGGCTATGGGAGACGGCGGCGCCGTTGACTTCGCGCGCATAAGTGAGATTACCAACAATGCGGGATTCTTCGGACCGTATAGCCTGGAGATCGAGGGCATTGAGGGCGAGCCGGAACCGACTCTGGAGCAGCGCCAGGAGCGCGTCGTCCGCAGCGTGGAACATCTGCGGTCCGTCGGATTTCTCACTGACTAGAATTCTGAATAGTCCGCGCTCGCCATTTGAGGATTCCAGAATTCTTAGCCGGACTTTCCAGAGCATTCGTTTGCAATCGCGGTTAAACTGATTATTGCCCTAAGCCCTAGTGGTTCGGCATTTTTTGTATTGATTGGTAGCGTAGGTTTGCAACCTGCGCAGTTTCCTCTCGCTATTGCTTACACCTACCCATCAATACAATGTTGTTGGACCACTAGGCGTGTGCTCCAGCCACTTGTCGAGGAACGGAAACGAATCCTTGGCGTAAATCTCGTGCTTGCCTTTAAAGACTCCCAGCACACAACGGTCGCCGAGACCCAGCCGTGCGTAGTGGGAATGAAGCCTCACGAACTCTACCTCCGCCTCTTTGTAGTAGACCGCCCGGTCTTGCGTGCCCTGTTCGATGAACAGGGGGCGCGGGCAGATGAGAGACCCGAGATCAGCGTCGGAGAACTCCAAGAGCTGGCCGAGATAGTATTGATGGAATTCGTCCGTCGTGACGTACGCGCGGTAGTGCTCGGACTCCACATTGAGTTTGCGGGTGCGTTCATTGAAGTAAGCAGAGACCACCGCGACCTTGATGCGGGGTTCCAGCGGCGTCAGCCAGAGCGTCATGGTCCCGCCCTGGGAGAGACCGTAGAAGCCGATGCGTTCCGGATCGACCTCCGGCAGCGATTGCAGATAGTCGATCACCTTCATCTCGCGCCAGATCTCCAGTCCCATCAAACGCCTGCCAACGACGATAGCTTTGTTATGTAAACGCACGCGCCGCGGCGTGCCATTGATGCAGTGCGGCGCGAAGACCACGTAGCCCCGTTCCGCCAGGCGCTGGCCGTAGCGGTGGTAGGCATCGTCTTGTTCCAGCAAGCCGGCGACAGCTTGCACCGCCCCACCGAGCCCGTGTTGAGTCACCACCGCAGCGCGCGGCGCGGTAATGCACTTGGGCACCAACAAATAGCCGAATAGTCGCACCCCCGGCAGCATGCCCAGCGTTACGGCATAGACCGTATGGTCCGGACGCTCCACTACCACGCGGCGTTCGGGGGCAAGCGGCACCTGTTCCTCTACCGGCGGCAACCCGCCCATCATCGCCAGCCACGCCTCGCGGTTCGCCGCTACGGACTCCGTGTAGGCCTCCGCGCTGGCATAGTCCCGCTGCCAACGCTCTTCCCGCACCCCGTATGCCTGATCGGCCAGGCCGTCCAGGTACCGATCGTGCTGCCCGTTCGTATCGTCGCGCATGGCTTGCAGGGCAGCATCGTTGACAAACACCGGCGGCGGGGGTGTGGCCGCCTTGTCATCAGGCGCGGCGTGCCCCTTGGGTGGTTGCCCATCGTTCAACCAGCGATCGAGAAAGTCAAAAGCCTCCACACCGTGAATCTCGTGAGGGCCGTCAAACTCACCCCACTCGCAACGCTCACCGATGCCCAAGCGCTCGTAAATCTCCTTGAGCGGGTAGAACTCCTCGCGCGCGCTCTCGATGTAGTAGGAGCTATCCGTCTGCCCGTGTTCGATCATCACCGGACGGGGGCAGATGAGCGATGCCAGATCGTAGTCCGAAAACTCGGTGAGGAAGTCCGGCTCGAAGTACGACTGTTCGCTGGTGTTTATGAAGGGTCGATAGTGAGGCGATGCTACGAGCTGCTTCTTGGTGCGCTCGTTGTAGAAAGCCGAAATGATGGTAGCGCGGATGCGCGGTTCGAGCGGCGGAAACCACAGCGCCATCTTGCCGCCTTGGGAAAGCCCGTAGAAACCGATGCGCTCGCTGTCTACTTCGGGCAATGTCTCCAGCAAGTCGACTGCCCGCATCTCCCGCCAAATCTCCAAACCCATTAGGGTGCGCCCAACGAGTAACGCCTTGTTGTGCAGGCGATTGCGCCAATCGACAAAGTTGATGCAATGCGGGGCCAGCACCACGTACCCGCGTTCCGCCAACCGCTGGCCGTACTTATGATAGGCGTCATCCTCATCCACCAAACCCGCGATGGAATGTGGTGTGCCGCCCATGCCGTGCTGGCAAATGACTGCCGGTCGTGGCGCCTCGATGCGCTTAGGTACCAAGAGGTGGGCAAAAGAGCGGACGCCCGGCAGCGTGCCAAACGTAACCGCATAGACGGTATGATCGCTGCGCTCTGCCACGACATGGAGGTCCGGCTCGAGGGACACGCGCTCTTCCGCCGCCGGCCATATACCGAGCATATCGCGCCAGTGTTCACGATTCGGCGCTACGGCTTCCGCGTACGCCCGGAGGCTTGAAAAGTCCCGGTGCCACTTTGCCCTCCGCCACTCATACGCCTGGACGGCAAGGGTATCGAGGTATCGCTCCAGTTGCGCCGCCTGGTCCCAGCGCACGGACTCTACCGCGTTCGGGGAGGCTACATTGGCTTCTTGGGACACGGCTACGGCTCCTTGCTCGTACTCATCTCATAGATATTCAGCTCTGCGCAGATCCGCCCTGCGACAGGCTCAGAGCCTGCCTCGCACTTGATACGAGGGCGAACGGGAAGAACAACAATCCAACCATGCTGAATGCTGCGCGAAGCCCTTGGCTATCCTGAGCTTGCCGAGTGGTCGAAGCACGAAACACCATGTCGAGTCCCTCTTATGCGACAGCTTCTAGGTACGTGGGCTTGCTTGTTGTTCTCTTGCCAACGTTCGCTCGCTCCTCGTTGGCAAGTCGTAGCGCGGGGGCTTGTCCCCCGCCTCTTGGCAAAAGAAGCAAGTATCCTCTCGGACAAAGTACTTAGAAGCTGTCCAAGACTCTCTGTCACTCCGGCCAGTCTGCCAACAAGCTGGCGCAATGCAGGCCCGCGCATGGAACGGCCTTGGAGTCCAGGGCGCGCGTTCCTCGTCACTCCAGCTTTCGCCGGAGTCCAGGGCACGCGGAAGAGGTGGATTCCGCGCCCCCGGGCGGGGGCGAGCTTTCGCTGAAATGACAGTACCGAGTGCGGTCATTCCTCGCCAGCACAGTATGGCGACTTCTCCGACGCGGTACCATCGGCATGGGGCATCCGTCTGCCTTATGCGGCCTACCCGGAATACTCTATCCGTTAGTCTCCACGCCACGCAAGAAACGCTCGATCGCTTGGGCAGCAAGCTGATTCACCTTAACGCCGCGGCGTTTCGCTTCTTGCTCGAGCCGCTGCATCAGCCAAGCGTCTTCCAGGGTCAAACTGAGCGACCGCTCTGTGGAGGCAGTAGCCTGTGGAGCTACCGGCTGATCCTGAACCACAATCACCTGATCGGTAGCCTCAACCACATGCCCGCGGCGACTCTGCGTGAGCGAACGCCACTTCTCTTCAGTCAGCGGTCGTCCCCACGCCTGCTCGACCTGAGAGCGCGTGATTTCAAGCCTCTTGCCCTCGATCGTAAGCCACGGACCATTCTGGTGCAGTACACCCCCCGTCACGTCCTTGAGCACGGAGGCAAGTTCGAGATTCGGCGCGCTCAATTGGATGGTGATACTCGCCATAACGATTACTCCTCGCATGAGGCGTTACGTCAGTAACTAAGCCCATTAGACCATACGCCCAATCCTGTAACAAGCACATAGTGGTGACTAATGACGCTTTTCCCTTGGAGGACCGCTCGCATTGCCGAAGCAGCTGAGCCAGGGTCTCTCTGAAATGAGGAGACCCTTGGTTGAATTCGGTCGGCAATTCCAGACCGGCTGCACTCCCTGGGGAGCCTCTGCAATCCCCTTTCCCCCGCGATGGGGTAGTCCAGGCGGGGAGGGGTGAATTTTGGCTTCATAGCTAGCAATCGCAAGCTACCCTCTAACTACTGGATTCCGGCTTTCGCCGGAATGACGGAGTCATTTAGTGGTCTCCTGGAGAGAAGGCCGGTACGAAGAGGCAATCTCGTCAATTGAACCCAATCTCCCTTATCCTTTCGAGCTATGCAGGGGTATCCGGCGGGTCATCCTTCAGCTCTCCTTGACCATTCGCCGCCGTGTCGGTTACGCTCAATGCCGTAGCAAAGCGGCGAAAACTGTCTTTCACCCGTCAATGAAGGGTGTCTCCCAAACGGGTTAGCTCCCAGAGATTCAGGCACTCCGGCGTCCCCTTTGTTTCACTATGAAAAACCAAGACGACACTGCCCGAACACGCAGCAACGAAATCAATACAGACGACAGAATCTAAGCTGAATCCCCGCACCATAATCGAACGCCAATTGACGAAAGGATGAGCCTGTGCAAGATATCAATGTTGCCCTGGTGGGCCATCGCTTTATGGGCAAAGCACACACCCATGCATATCGTGACGTAAACCTCTTTTTTCCGTCGGTGCCGTACCGGCCTCGCCTCAAAGTGATAGCGGGGCGCGACGCCAAATCGGTGCAAGATGCCGCGGACCTACTAGGTTGGGAAGAATCATCCACAGACTGGCAAGAGGTCGTCACACGTGATGACATTGACCTCGTGGACGTCGCTACGCCAAACCACCTGCACGCTGACGTGGCCATTGCCGCCGCGGAAGCCGGCAAGCAGGTGATCTGCGAGAAGCCGCTTGCCGTGACCGTACCGGAAGCGCGCTCTATGGTGGAAGCCGTGAAGAAGGCAGGCGTACGCAACACCATTTGCTTTCACTTTCGGCGCTATCCGGCAGTGCGTCTCGCGAGAAAACTCATCGAGGATGGCGAACTCGGCGACATCTACCACTTTCGCGGGTGGTTCCTGGCTGAACGCTTCGCCGATCCGGCTACGCCGCTCGGCTGGCGCATGCAGCAGGAATACGCCGGTTTTGGTGTCTTCGGTGACCTTGGTTCGCACGTGCTCGACATTGCACGTTATTTGCTCGGCGACGTGCGCAGCGTTTGCGGCAACTTTGCAACCTACATTAAGGAGCGTCCCACGCCTGAGGGCGGCAGCGGCGCGGTGACCGTTGACGACTGCGCGCAGGTCCTCATGCAGTTTACCAACGGCGCACAAGGCATGCTGGAAGTAACCAAGCTGGCACGTGGCAACAAGAATAACTTCGGCTTTGAAGTGAACGGGAGCAAGGGGTCGATCCGTTTCTACTTCGAGCGCTTGAATGAATTGCAGTACTACTGCGGTGACGATCCGGGACCGCTTACGGGGTTCCGCACCATCCATGCCTCGGACTCTGTCCAGCACGACTATATGCACGGCTACTGGCCGGCCGCCGCCCACAGCATCGGCTATGGCGAAGCCTTTATTCACATCGTCAAGGACTTCCTGGAAGCGCTGGGCAGCGGTGAAACCATGAGTCCCGACTTTGTTGACGGTCTGCGCGTGCAGGAGATCATGGAAGCGGTCGGAACGTCGGTGCAAGACCGCGGCTGGGTGGACGTGGCGGCGCCGGAGTAGCGTCGGGTGTCAACGAATGCTGGTCATTCCCGAATAGTGTCGTATAGGCAATTCGACACGCAGCGCTCCGTTCATACTTCGACAGGCTCAGCACGAACGGAGCGCTCGCGCCAGTGGCAGATTCTTGTTTCCCCAACAGAATACTTTCCTTGAACAGAACGTCAGCGTAGACGGAGTACGAACAGTTTCTTTGTCTTTCGCAGGAAGAGGCCATCGCCTAGGCAACGACCCTGCGCTCGGCAGGGCTCACCGACACCGGCACAGAATGGTACTCTAACTACGATCACACTTGAAGTAGTAGCTTTGTCATCAATTCAGGGAGGCTCGATGGATGTATACCAGGTCCTATAACGGCACGAACAAGAAAGTCTTTTGGCAAGAGATGTGGCGGCACGAGCTCTACGAAGCCTTGAAACATGACCCCGTCGTTATTATCCCCGTAGGATCCATCGAGCAGCACGGCCCCCACAGCCCCACCGACATCGACATCAGCATCCCCTACTACCTCGCTGCTGAAGCCGCGACCCGTACGGACGACTATCCCATCATCGTGGCACCGCCGGTTTGGACGGGCTTTACGCACTTCAACATGGGGCACATCGGCACGATCACGGTGGCGCTTGAGACATACATTGCCGTGCTCTGCGACGTTTGCCGCAGCATCAAGGCGAATGGCTTCGAGCGCATGATCATGCTCAATGGGCACGGCGGCAACGTGGCTCCCACGCAAACGACTTCCGTCAAGCTCGCCCAGGAGGACATCTGGTCTCTGCACATTACGTACTTCCACATGGTGGAGGACGAGCTCAAGGAGTGGGGCGACAGCGACGACACCATCGGGCACGGCGGCGAATGGGAGACATCTCTGCAACTCTACTTGCGGGGCCACATGGTCGACCTGGACAAACGCACACCTAACGGCCTTGCGCCCATGTTCCGCGACCCGGTGGTGGGCAAATTCGCCAAGTGGCCGGAACGCCGCCGCGAAGCCGATGAGGGCGTGATGGGCGATCCATTTGTGGCCAGCGCGGAGAAGGGCGAACGCATCTTCAATCTGGCTGTCGAGCGCCTTACCTTGGCCTGCAACGAGTTACACAACAATCCGGTGCGCGGCTACTTCGACCGCGGCAGCGACGCCACCCTTGGCCCGCTCTCGCCTGACGCCACACCGCCGCGTTAGGAGAGCCACCAAACTTTGGAGAGAATCGCTACAAAGGGAAGTTACCATGTCTAACTATACGACTGGACAAGTGGCCGAGAAATTCAGCCTTACTGTACAGCGGATCAATGAGATTGCGAACCATAAAGGGATTGGCCGCCAAGACCCCAAATCCGGTCGATGGACATTCGACGATGATGATGTTAAGGCCATCAATCACCGGGACAAGTTGGAATCCATTTGGTCAATTACCGCCGACGAACCCGGAGAGGATGGGATGTTCTCGACCTTGCAGGTCGCGGCTCAACTCGACGTTGGTCCTGGGTGGGTGAATTACATGGTATATGAGGGTAAGGGCGGTCACAGAGTGGACTCTCTCTGGAGGTTCACCCCTGAAGACGTGGCAAAGCTCCGTAGTCTTCGCAGCGAGACGTGCGGCAGCAAGTCCGATGTGCAACCTTCAGCGGGTGAATTCTATCAAGATCTCGGTGTCAAGCGTGTGATCAATGCTGCCGGCACCTTAACCCGTCTAGGCGGCACACCGATGGACGATGACGTGCTCGACGCCATGCGCGAGGCAGCGCAATGGAGCGTGCGCATCGAGGAACTCCAGGAGGCAGCGGGGAACTACCTCGCCGAAGTCACCGGGGCGGAAGCCGGCTACGTTACCGCCGGCGCGGCGGCAGGCCTGCTGGTTGGTACCGCCGCCTGCATCGCGGGCTTAGATATCCACAAGATGAACCTCCTGCCTGAAACAGCGAACATACCGAACGAGGTAGTCATCCAACGCCTCCACCGGAATGCGTACGACCACGCTTTGCGCACGGCGGGCGCGAAGTTTGTTGAGGTCGGACACATCGGTCACCCGACTGGAGGTTACACCGAGCCGTGGCATATCGAGACTGCAATAAACGAGCGCACGGTCGCCGTTCACTGGGTCGCCATGCCCGTGGAAGGGGTTGTGAGCTTGGAAGACACGGTCGCCGTCGCGCACAAACATGACGTTCCCGTCATCGTGGACGCGGCCGGTGGCTTGCCGCCCGCCGAAAACCTGCGCGGCTACATCGCCACGGGCGCCGACCTCGTCTCTTTCTCCGGCGGCAAGGCGATACAGGGCCCGCAAGCCTCCGGCATCCTGGTCGGTCGGCGCGACCTCATCCAATCCGTGGCACTACAGCACCAGGACATGGACGTGATGGTGGAGACGTGGACCCTACGCGAGCAACTGCTGGGAAGCGGCCGCCTGCTCGGCCCGCCGCTCCAAGGCATCGGCCGCCCGATGAAAGTGGGCAAGGAGGAGATCGCAGGCCTACTCGCAGCCGTGAAGAATTACGTCAACCGCGACCATGCCGCCGCGCGGGCAGAGTGGCTCTGCCGCCTCGAATCCATCGCTGCCGATCTCAGCAGCGTATCAGGAATCGCCACCGAGGTGGTTGGACGCGACGGCGCTTCCTATCCCACGCTGCGAGTCTCACTGGACGACGGCGTGCACGGCGTATCGGCCATCGACTTGGTGAATCGCTTGTTTGACGACGATCCGGCCATTGCCGTGAGTCAGTACGGCTCCCTGGAAGGCAGCATCACCATCAACCCGCTCAACCTGGATGGTGACAAACCGCAGCTCGTCGCAGCACGCATCCGCGCCATCGTCACGCAATAGTTGTTGGCTTCCTACATTATTCCCTTAAACGCCAGATAAACCCCGTAGTTGATATCGACAGGTGTTGGACAATGCCAAGTTTGAGTGATGTGCGAAGGAACCAATGTTATCAGATCATCGTCGGATTGGAGCGGTCAATCCTTGAGAATCTCGTCCGGAGTCTAGACATCAATACCCCTGGGTTTTTGTCGCCAGATGAGCAGAGGCGAGCATTGACTCGTCTAAGAGCGGACATGGGGCAATCCGAATGGGAACTAGAGGATGTGACGGCTGAGGACTTGCTGATTTACTTGGATCTCGGCGACTTTGTTGATTTGCTGAACCGGCACAAGCACAGTTTCCCAACTGCTAACCAGACCGACATCCAGGCTGCTGCGGCCACAATTATTGAGCAAGAGGTGCTCAAAATACGCAATAGAGTAATGCATCCAGTTCGCACTTTGGACTTAGAAGACCTGCCCAAACTAATGTCTATCGCCAAAGAGCTACCAGTGAATTCACAGAGTCTGATCTGGGAGCCACTCTTCGAGAGCATCGACTTAACCCAAGATTCTGCACACATTCTGAGCTTCTCAATACCACACTTTTGGACCGAAGAGACAGCTATTCTTCACGATTTACCAGTGGCAGAATTCGGCGACACCGGATTCATAGGCCGCCAAAAGGAAATCCGACAACTGACGAATCTCTTGAAATCCGACCATAATGTCATAACTATAGTAGGTGCTGGCGGTATAGGAAAGACTGCCCTAGCACTTCGCGTTTGCCATGATATTCTGGATCAACCTGAATTCGGTTTGGATAGAATAGTCTGGGTGTCACTCAAGACGCAGCATCTCACGGCCGACGGAATTCGCGAGGTTACAGACGCTGTTGACACGACAAGCGACCTAGTGGATCACTTGCTAGTAGATTTAGACACAGCAATCCGGAGACAAGCAGAGCCAAACTGGGATAAGGTACTCGAGCAATTGCAAGGAAGCCGAACCCTTTTAGTAGTTGACAATCTAGAGACACTCGGCTCGGCGATCAGGGATCTAGCCATAGGAATCCCTCACGACTCTAAGCTACTGCTAACGTCAAGGGTCGGTCTTGGGGAGATTGAAATTCGCTACCCGATGCCTGGGCTCTCTACAAGAGATTCAATCGCATTATTGAGAAGTTTGGCGAACGCATACAACTATACAATCTTTCAAACGCTTAGCGAGGACTTGCTTAGAAAATACTGCAACCGACTACACTATAGTCCGTTGCTCATCAAGTGGTTTGTTCAAGCTGTTGGCAAAGGGGCAAGTCCAGAAGACGTGCTTGCACATGAGGACTTTAATCAAGCGCTGCGCTTTTGCTGGGAGAACGTCTATGCTGGCTTGTCTCCGCTTGCTCGGAATATCATCTCCACCCTGTTGGCGGCAAGAAGGGAACTTAGCCAGACTGAAGTTCAGGAACTACTAGATGCCAAGCATATCCCCTTCCTGGAAGCACTACAAGAGCTACAGCAGTCCAGCATTCTGGAAGGGAAATTCAATGAAGGGAGCGCAATTTATCAGATTGGTAGCCTTGTTTTTGATTATTTGTCCCGCTACCATCCGCCAAACAATTCGACTGTAAAGAAGACACGGGAAAAGATTCGTCAGTGGCAGGTTGAAAAAGAGAAGAGCGCGAAACAGAAACTCAATTATCGGTATGATCGTTACCATATTGACTTTGAAACAAGCGATCAACTGGTCGCTGCTCCGTACCTTCGATTTGCACTCAATACTATCCGTCAGAATCCAGACGCTGCGATGAGGTCATTACGCAAGGCAGAAGAATTAACTCCTAATTGGTGGGAAGTCCATCGGGTAAAGGCACACTTGTTGGAGTCTGAGCAACGGCCAATGTATGAAATTGAAGATGCATTCGAGACATCTATCCGATACAAAGCCACTGACATTAATCGGTATCACTATGCCACTTACTTGCTAAATAATGGTCAGTATGAGAAGGCACTGGAGGAAGTGGAGAGTGCGTTGGACAGTGAAGCTGCACATGAAGTTTCATTGAAAAGCATTCGAGGGCTTGCAAACTTAAGACTCAGCAGATTACCTGATGCGCTAGTTGACTTGGAATGTGTCTGGAACTATGAAGACTTGAATGCGCCAGATCATGTAATGAGAATTCGCAGCACTCAATATGCAGACGCACTCCGGCGGAGTGTAGAACACTTTATCTCACAAGGCGACTTTGAGTCAGCAGAGGAACTGGCCATCAAGGGTGTCCACGTAGCGGATGAAGCTGCAAGTGCCTACGGTTGGGATCAACAGTTGGCAAGCGTGAGTGTGAGAATACTGGCAGAAGTACTCAGACTGTACGACGGTTATTCGTCAGCAATTTCTCGCTTCACCCAGGTTTCTGAGGGTTGGGATTCTGATCGTGAATTCGTTGAGAAGTGTAGGGACTTTAGAAAGACTCTAGCTTGCCTCAATAGAAATGCGGATCTAATTCATATAATTCCAAATGCTTATAAAGCTGCCCTAAGTTCAGACCGCACGCAACGGTTCAAAGGTGTTGTATCTAGGATACTAGGTACATTTGGCTTTGTCAGGAGTAACTCATTAGGCGAAGTACACATGAATCGCAAATCCTTAGTTCATCCCAGTGAATGGGCGAATCTACGTGAAGGACAGCAAGTAGCCTTTAGCGTGATTCGCTACGTTAAAGGTCCCCATGCAGTGTGGCTCGAGGTCGATTAGTGGGCTAAAGTGGAAAAGTCTCACAGTAAGTGAACAATCCCATAGATGGGGACCATGCGACTCCGTGACTTTGGCGCGGACGGCCAACGCTTTGCCGGAATTGTTGGCTTGCGCCGCAACAAGCTGCTCTTCACGCTGCCCGATCCCAGCTATGCACAGGAAGGGGAGAATGGCGCGCACGTTCTTCCTCTTTGGGGTATCGGCGGCATGTGCGCGGCGGGCGAGTCGTGGCAAGCCGCCGCTCAGCGTCATGGCGAAGCCGAGACCGGCTGCGAGGTGCGGCTCTTCTCCAGCCGCGAGACGTACTACCTCAATGTGAAGAGCGACATCTTTGGCGTAGACGTTGAAGACGTACCGGCGCCCGCCCTGCTCTATGCCGCCGCATACCGACCCCCGGACAACCCCTACGGCGACTTGCAAACTGTCTACGGCGCAGAATACTTCGCGCACGTGCGGGGCACGCCACGGCCTGGAGAAGATGTTGCCGCGCTCATTGCCCTCGGCCAGCCGTTGCTCGTGGCAGTGGAGCAGCAAGCTCTTACCCTGGAACACCTATTGCAGGCGGGCGCGGAGCTCTTTGTCAATCCGAAGTCTCCACCGCCTGACCCATCTCTCACCATCGCGCCGCTGGGCACGCCCAGGTTCATGCTGCACGTGCTCGATGCCGGACATTGGTGGCAAACTCTCACACTTGCCGACTTGCCGATACTCTAAGCATCGCGCTTGCCGTTCCGGAGCTTCACGCGACGCTCCCGCCAGGGGAGAATTGGGCTGATATACTAAGATTGGATTGAGAAGTGGAAGATCGCTGGGGGAAGACGGGAGGAAGCCAAAGCGGTAGATACTCACGTACCCAGAAGGAGAAGATGATCATGGCCGACATCATTTCCGAAATCATTTTTGAAGTCAACGAGGATGAAATCGACGGTGGATATTCGGCCAGCGCGTTAGGATATGGCATCCACACGGCTGGCGAAACGATTGAGGAGCTCCGCCACAATGTCAAAGAAGCCGTCGACTGCTACTTCGACGAATCCATGAAGCAACCTGGCTTGATTCGTCTCCACTTCGTCCGCGACGAAGTTCTTGCCCTATGAAATTGCCGCGCAACGTAAGCGGGGCGGGCTTAGTGAAAGCGCTGCGGCGTTTGGGGTATAGGGCTACCCGGCAACGCGGTTCTCACGTGCGGATCACGACGCAGACGAATGGCGAACATCATGAGGTGATCCCCCAACATACGCCCATCAAGAGGCCAAGACACTATCGAACATTCTCAAAGGCATCGCGGCCCATCACGGCCTGAGCGTCTCAGAACTGCTCGAGCAGCTTGAATTGTAGCCCTTCTTGCAATCATAACCTCGCGCTTACGCTTGACATGAAAAGCTAACACAACCTAGCGTTTTCGCAGACACAACGAACTACATCACTAATCAGAAGCGTCCCGCTGAAGCCGCACTCCAAAGAATCCGGGTGCATCACATTTATAGGCCGACGTGACGATGCAAATACACGGCACGAACTATCTCACGGCAACTCGTCCTCCGCAGTGGATTCCTTTTGATTAGCGGTCTCCGCCAAGACGCGCCGAGCCCCTGCGCAATGCTCGGTTCACTTCCTCCCGACTCGGCAAGCTGGCGATCGCGCCTCTGCCGCGCACCTTGAGTCCGGCCGTGACCACGCCCAATCGCGCTGCTTCCAGCGGATCCTTGTTCTCCACCAGCCCGTGCAGGAACGCGCCGTCGAAGGCGTCACCGGCGCCGGTCGTGTCGACCACCTGCGGGACAGCGAAAGCAGGTACCGTCCCCGTTCCGCCTTCTGCGCTCACGTATACACCGGCATCGCCTAGCTTGACCGCCACCGCATAGGCACCAAATCCATGCAGGTATTCTGCCGTTTCCTGGGGGGACGCGCAGCCGAATAATTGCTCTGACTCCTCAGGCCCGCTCGGCAGGGCGATGTCCACATGCGACAGGAGCTCTTCCGCCGCGGTCCGCGCCTCCGCCGCCGACCACAGCGCGGGCCGAAAATTGGGGTCGAACGAAACGCACACATGTGCCTCATTCGCCACGCGCGCCGCCGCTAGCGCGGTCGCCTGCGCCGACTCTGAGATTGCCTGTGTGATGCCGCTGATGTGAAGCACCCTGGCCTGCGCGATGTAATCGGGATCCAGGTCCTCAGGGGTCATGGTGCTGGGCGCGCTGCCGGCCCGGTAGTAGGTAAACTCCCGTTCGCCCTGACCGTAGATGGAGATAAAGTATATGCCGTTGCGACCCTCCACGCGCTTCACGTGTGAGGTATCAATTCCCAAAGACTCCCAGCCATCGAGCAAGAACGGTTGAAAGGGATCGTTGCCGACCCGCGAGAGAAAGCCGCACGAGCTTCCCATACGCGACGCCGCCGCCAGGAGATTGAGCGCATCGCCGGCGAAGGCCTTCTGCAGTTTGTGCGCCTCTGCTAACGGCTCCTCTGCAAAGAACTCCACCATGCACTCGCCGAGGGAGAGAATATCAGGCATGTTCGACCTATTGGAAAGTAAGACAGCAATCGTCGTCAAGCGGCGACAATGCCGTCGGTCCTCTATCGCACCTACAGAAGCGGGGGACAAGCCCCCGCGCTACACTGACGCTGCCAGTCTAGTGATCTCGACCAAGGGGAATACCGGCCGCACGCTCCAGGTTCCGCACCCCGAGTTACTCTTCGCTAGGCTTCGTTTGGAATTGTAAATGTCAGGTAATTCGTTGACAGACTTGAGAATGATAGCAAGTGAACGCAATACTCTACATGAATAGTACACATATCGTTCTGATCGGAGCGCGTCGAAGAGGGGAATCTAAGATGTTGAGCCTATTTGGCGACATGTTGCATGTACCCTAGATTCCTCGCTCCGCTCGGAATGACATGTGAATTAGCCATGTCTAGTACTGCGTTAGGTTGCTTCTGTTCTCAAACTTGCCAACGAATTACTCATCATTTACAGGAGTGACATGCAGTGCACCCATCCTCTGGCCTGAGCGCAATTACGCGGAGTCCAAATACTCCATGAAGCGCCGGGCAAATGCCGTTAGCCCCGCGTAGTCACCATCAGCTATGAGCGACGGCGGCATGAGTCCCGAGCCCAGCGCCACGTTAGCCGCTCCCGCCTCCAGGTAAGCGCGATAGTTGTCGAAGCCGATGCCCCCGGAGGCGACGATGGGGATCCCGGGGAGCGGTCCGAGCACCGACTTGACGTACCCCGGCCCGCCGACGCTATCGACTGGAAAGACCTTCACCATGTCAGAACCCGATTCATGCACGTCGAGAATCTCGGTGGGTGTCAGACCGGCCATGATGCAAGGCACATCAGCCTCGTGCGCCAGAGACACGAGCGCAGGCCGGTTCACGGGCCCAACCACAAACTGCGCGCCGGCTGCCAGCGCCTCCCTTGCCTGGGTCTCGGTTGTCACCGTACCGGCGCCTACCAGACAACCGGCGGGTTTCTCCCTCGCAACCACTTCAATCACGGCGGCGGCGTCCGGAACCGTAAACGTAATCTCAACGAGCCGAATACCGGCAGCATACAGCGCCTGCGCGATACGCACCGCCTCCTCGGTGGACTTGGTGCGCACCACGGCGGTTATCTTGGCCTCGCACAGATCGCTAAGCAGCGCCGCACGACTCATTGCATACTCCTTTGCACGGTCTTACCCTGCCCAGATATAGTTGCCCTCAATCCGAAAGGCAGACAAGAACTGCATTACAAGAACGCTTCATGTAGTATAATCGTAACTGTAAACCTCCTCTTGAGCTTAGAATCAGTCTAGCATTACACTAGAGCAGACGCTAAACATGCGTCTGCGGTCTTGACCCATTTATTGGTTCTGGCTGCGTTCTACAGCGCCTCTTTGCGCTTTTCCTATTCGCCACTCCTCAAGAATGACACTTCGAGAACTCCTACAGCTTTCAATCAACTCTCTCGCCTTTCCGTCATGCTCCGCCTTGCTGTCGCGGATTCCGACACCCATGGGCTTGCAATGGACGGTCTTGTGTGTCTTCCTCTTTGCCGCCTGTGCGCAAACCGATTCCGATCAAATGACGTTTGGGCGCACGATTCCGCCCGCAACGGCAGTGCCGACGCCATCTGTGCCGGCGCCCATACCAACCGCGGGCGCTGAGCCAGCAATTGTCATGTCCACGGCAGTCCCTTACCCCACACCGGACCTCACCGGGCTTCCCTATGAGGTTCTCGCCCAAGAGATTGTGCGCGGCGGCCCGGACATCCCTGCCGTCGCGTTCACGCTCGACGGTGGGGCAATTGCCGACTACACTCCTGAAATATTGCAAATTCTGCGCGAGCACGGGGTGCGCATTACAATCTTCATCACCGGACAGTTCGCCGAACGCCACCCTGAACTCGTCCTCGAGATGATCGCCGATGGGCATGAAATTGGGAACCACTCCTATGCGCACCCCGACTTTACCGAGCTGAACGATGATGCCATCCGCGCGGAGCTCACCCGCACAGAGGAAATCATAAAGGACGTAGGGGGAGTAAGCACCAAGCCCTGGTTCCGCTTCCCCTACGGCGCACGCAATCACCATGTCCGCCGCGTGGTAGCCCGTGAAGGCTATCAGAGCATCTACTGGACTATCGATACGATTGACTGGCGGGATGACGCGACGCCTGCCTTGGTCAAGCAGCGCATCCGCGACCGCCTCCAGAATGGCGTCATCATCCTCGCTCATCTCGGCAGCAAGCATACGCTGGAGGCGCTCCCAGACATTTTGACTGAACTAAAGGAGCAGGGTTACCGAGTCGTAAAAGTCTCTGAACTCTTGTATCCGCCACCGGCCATTGCGACCCCCATTGTGAATCCAACGCCCACGATTATTGTGAAGCCTTCCCCAACCATCGTACTCTCCAGCCCTTGACAGAGGCCTGAACCTACCATAGAATACGATTCACAATTGAATATGAAAAAGGCGATGATCAGGAAGAGTACGCTGCTAAGGCGGCCTTCAGAGAGCCGGGGAATGGTGGGATCCCGGCGGTGCGCGGCCAGCGGAATGGGCCTGGGAGCTGTGACCTGAAAGATAGCTGATCCGGAAACGCGTCCAAGCGAAGTGTGGCCGGTTTAGTTGCCGACTAGGCGTCAACGGAACCCCTACCGTAGACTTTGGGGCAAGCATGCAACCGCGCAGGCGAGGAGTGCTTGAGTGAATGAAGCGGGCTGCGCACGCAGCCAATAAGGGTGGCACCGCGAGATACTTCTCGTCCCTCAAAGGGACGAGATTTCTTTTTTTAAGCAACAGCCTGAACAAGGGAATGCCATGGCAGTCATGCAAACCGCACCGGGTATGGTTTTTGCCGGCATTCAGCCGGACCTTGCCGCAGTGCGCGCACTCGCGGCAGAGGGGCTGACAGTGCCCATTTCACTCACTATTCCCGCGGATTTGGAAACGCCGGTCTCTGCCTACCTTAAGATTGCCCAGGGCGACTACTCATTTCTGCTCGAGAGTGTCCAGGGCAGCGAGAGCCTGGGCCGGTATTCGTTCATCGGAACCAATCCGTCTACCGTCCTGCGCATGGACAACGGCATGGCAACCTGCAAGCAGGGCGGGGAAAGCGAAACTCGCACGTATTCGGACCCATTAGCGTTGCTTCAAGAAGAGCTTGCCAAGACCAATTTCGCCGCTATGCCCGGCCTGCCGCGTTTTCAAGGCGGCGCCGTCGGCTATCTCGGCTATGAGAGCGTACGCTATTTCGAGCCCAGGGTGCCTCTGCCGGCGGAGAATGCCTTGCCTGTGCCCGAGGCGGTCTTCATGTTCACGGATAGTTTAGTGATGTTCGACCACTTCAAGCACAGCCTCACGATCATCTCCTACGTCCCACCCCATGGAGATGTCGCCGCGAACTACCAGGACGCGGTAGAAAGAGTCGAAACCATCCACGCGCGCCTGCAACGTACCGTGCCGTTCGTGCGCGACACGACGAGCTCCGGCGCAGCCGTGCCCACAAAAAGCGAAGCGCAGCATCATGCCATGGTGCGCGCCGCGAAAGAGTACATCGCAGCGGGCGACATTATTCAGGCTGTACTAGGTTTGCGCTGGACGCGTCAGTTGGGCGTGCATCCATACTCGGTGTATCGCGCGTTGCGCATGATCAATCCGTCGCCGTACATGTACTACTTGCAGCTTGATGACATGCAGATCGTCGGCGCCTCACCGGAGATGCTGGTGCGGGTAGAAGGATCTCACGTCACGACGCGCCCCATCGCCGGTACCCGACGACGGGGAAGCACGCCGGAAGAAGACGCGGCACTGTCTGAAGAGTTGCTCGCGAGCGACAAGGAGCGCGCTGAACACATCATGCTCGTGGACCTGGGCCGCAACGACCTCGGACGGGTCTGCCGCCCCGGCTCGGTGCATGTCCCGACGCTCATGGTGGTGGAAGAGTTTTCCCACGTTATGCACATCGTCTCACAAGTGGAAGGAGAGCTCTTGCCGGGCAAGACGGCCTTTGACGCCCTGCGCTCGTGTTTTCCGGCGGGCACGCTCTCCGGCGCTCCCAAAGTGCGCGCCATGGAGATAATCTCAGAACTCGAAGGCACGACACGGGGACCTTACGGCGGTGCTGTCGGCTATTTCGACTACTCCGGCAATATGGATATGGCAATCACCATTCGCACGATGACCGTGAAAGACAACACGGCCTACATCCAAGCCGGCGGCGGTATCGTGGCGGATTCCGATCCCGAAGAGGAGTACCAAGAGGTGTGCAACAAGGCCGCCTCGACCATGCGGGCGATTGACGTCGCGGAGGAGATGGAACGTGATCTTCATGCTGGATAACTACGATTCGTTTACCTACAATCTGGTGCAATACATGGGCGAACTCGGCGCCGATCTGGAAGTGGCGCGCAACGACAAGACCACTGTGAAAGCAGTGATGGCGCGCCGGCCGGATGGCATTGTCATCTCGCCGGGCCCGTGCACGCCCCATGAAGCCGGCATCTCAAACGACCTTATCACGCAGGCTGCGGGCAAGATACCGCTGCTTGGTGTCTGCCTTGGACACCAGTGCATCGGCCAGGTCTTTGGCGGCAACGTGATTCGCGCAGACACGCTGATGCACGGCAAGACCTCGATGATCCACCACCACGGTAGAGACCTGTTTGCAGACCTGGATAACCCCTTTGTCGCGACGCGCTACCATTCCCTGATTGTGGATCCCGCGCAATTTCCATCTGCCCTCGACGTGACGGCACGAGCAGACGATGGGACGATAATGAGTGTGCGTCACCGGGAATACCCAATTTACGGGGTCCAGTTTCATCCCGAGTCAATTCTCACCACAGAAGGCAAGAAACTCCTGCAGAATTTCCTCAACATTGTCGAGCGGCACCACTCGCGGAAAACGCAAGCGGCTTCCGCGCAAAAGGGGGCAGAGGGATGATAGTTGAAGCTACGATCAAAGCCACTGATGGTGCGCCGCTCACCCGCGACGAAGCGGCTGAGGTAATGACCGAGATCATGGATGCGGCCTGCACGCCGGCGCAATTCGGCGCTTTTGTCACGGCACTCCGTGCCAAGGGCGAGACCGCCGACGAGATTGCCGGTTGCCTCGCGGTGATGCGCGAGAGAGCGCTGCCGGTTACCGTCAGCCAGCCGGTTGCCGACACTTGCGGCACCGGCGGCGACGGCACAGGTACCTTCAACATTTCCACGGCAAACGCCATCGTATTGGCGGCGGCCGGACAGCCTGTAGCAAAGCACGGCAACCGCGCCATGAGCAGCGCCTGCGGCAGCGCAGATGTCTTAGAAGCCCTGGGCGTGCACATTGAGTTGGGACCGGACTCGGTGGCGCAGTGCATCGAGCAGGTCGGCATCGGCTTCATGTTCGCGCAGGCGTACCATCCGGCGATGAAGTTCGCCGCGCCGCTGCGCCGCGAAATCGGCATCCGCACGATTTTCAACATTCTCGGACCGCTGACGACCCCTGCCGGGGCAAGCTACAGAGTGTTTGGAGTCGCCGACCCAAGCTTAGCCACAGACATCGCGCATTCGCTGAGCGCTCTCGGCGTGCGCCGCGCGCTCGTTGTGCACGGTGAGGCCGACGGTGTTGACGAAATCTCTATCAGCGGTCCCACGTTAGTGACCGAATGGGATGGGAGCAGCGTGAATAGCTACCGCTTGGCGCCGGAGGAATTCGGACTCGCCTCGGCTCCGGTCAGCGAAATTGCCGGCGGCTCCGTGGAAGAAAATGCGCAGCACGTGCGCAACGTGCTGGCCGGCAAACCGGGCCCGCGCCGCGACGTGGTGGTCATGAATGCCGCCGCCGGTCTTGTCGTAAGTGGTAAAGCGAGTGACTGGAAAGCAGGCGCCGAGCAGGCCGCCGCCGCTATCGACAACGGCCAGGCCGCCGCCAAACTGGAAGCTTTTGCGAGCCTCAGTCAAAGTCTCGCCTGATACCGTATGCGAATGTGGAATCACTAGTAAACAAGGCTCCGCGGTTATCCCCTCTCCCTGAGGGAGAGGGTTAGGGTGAGGGTGAAACGTCAGAGTAAGTCTGCGGTTGAAAAGGTACTTAGGGCCAGGCACATGATTCTCGATACCATCCTGCAGCACAAAGAACGCGAGCTGGCAGAGCGCCAAGCGGCCGTGCCTCTCAATGTTCTGGAGAAAAGGGCCGAAGCGACGCAACCGCCGCGTGACTTCACGGCTGCGCTGCGCCAAGACGGCATTCGTTTGATCGCCGAGATAAAGCGCGCTTCGCCCTCCAAAGGCGTGTTTGCGCCTGATCTCGATCCAGCAGCACTGGCGCAGACCTATGAATCCGGCGGCGCGAGCGCGCTATCCGTTCTCACCGACGAGCGGTTTTTCCAAGGTTCGTTAAGCGATCTCACGGCCGCGCGATCTACCGTGGACATTCCCGCATTGCGCAAGGACTTTACGACTAACGAATACCACATCGTAGAAGCCCGTGCCGCGGGCGCCGACGCCGTGCTGCTCATTGTCGCCGCCCTCCCGCAGCCACGCCTGCGGACGCTGCTTCGCTGCGCGAAGGAGTGGGGGATGGCCGCCATCGTGGAAGTGCACACGGCGGCAGAAACCGAGCAAGCCTTAGCTGTCGGCGCGGCAATCATCGGCATCAACAACCGCAACCTGCACACATTCGAGACAAGCCTGGAAACCACGGCCGAACTCCGCGCGCTCATTTCCAACGACCGCATAGTGGTCAGCGAAAGCGGCATCCATACACCCGCTGACGTGGCACAACTGCACGGCTGGAACGTAGACGCCATGCTCATTGGAGAAGCGCTCGTTACCGCTCCCGACACGGCTGCCAAAGTTGCATCGCTTGTTGAGGCCGCGAGACCGCCGCGCGTTACTTCTCCGTCTAGCGATTCACCCGCCGTCATTCCGGCGAAAGCCGGAATCCAGAAGGGGCATCGCGCATGACAGTCTTACGAGAGTCTGAAACCCAAAGCGATTCGGAAAATTCCCTTTCGCCCAAAGTTAAAATCTGCGGCATCATGGCGCCGGCCGACGCGGAAGCGGCCGCAGCGCACGGCGCGGACTTCCTCGGCTTGAACTTCGTAACGGGAAGACGCCGGTGCTTAACATTGGACAAGGCACGGGACATTATCCAGTCGCTCGGATCCGCGTGCCCGCCAACCGTTGGACTCTTCCTCGATGAAAAGCCCACCGTGGTGCGCGACATAGTCGCCGCAATCGGCCTCCAGTACGTGCAGTTCTGTGGTCAGGAGTCCCCGGCCTACTGCGCGGAAGTGGGCGTCCCCTATTGGAAGGTCATCAATCTGCACTCGGTCGGGGACTTCGAGCGGTTGAATCGATACGTCGACGCCACAGCCTTTCTGCTGGAAGGCGCCGACAACGGGCCGGGCGGCACCGGCCAAACCTGGGATTGGGGTCTTGCCAGCGCGGCGCCGCGCGACCGCCCCACTCTGATCGCAGGCGGGCTAAACCCTGAAAACGTCGGAGAAGCCATCGCGCGGGCGCAGCCCTGGGGCGTGGATGTCAGCAGCGGCGTTGAAACCAATGGAGCCAAAGACCCCGACAGGATCGCCGCATTCATCCACCAAGCAAGAGACGCCTCGTTACCGTGAGAGGAATCACAATGAAACGGCTTGAAGAGTTGGTTCAGGAGTTGCCCCCAGAGTTGCAGCAGGAAGTCTACGACTTTGCGCGCTTTCTGCTAGAAACGAAAGCCAAACCGCGCCGCAAGGGCAAGCTCCGTCTCAACTGGGCTGGAGGACTACGTGAATATCGCGACCGCTATACCTCACTTGATCTCCAGCGTAAAGCGCTTGAATGGTGGGGGGACTAGTGTTCCTTGTCGATACAAATGTATGGCTAGAGCTTCTCCTGGAACAGGAAAGAGCGGAGGAAGTCCGGGACTTTCTTAGCACAATTGAGCCGAGCCTACTCGCATTGACAGACTTCACTATTTTCTCGATCGGCATCATACTAACGCGACTTGGTAAAGACCAGCTATTCTCTGACTTTACCGCAGACACGCTTGAACAGGGAGAAGTCACCAGTCTCCGGCTAAACACGTCTGACATGCGAGACTTGCTGGCCGTGGGACAACAGTTTCGACTTGATTTTGACGACGCTTA
Organism: Chloroflexota bacterium; assembly: GCA_026710945.1. Taxonomy (NCBI): domain Bacteria; kingdom Bacillati; phylum Chloroflexota; species Chloroflexota bacterium. Next base: position 19,264 of record JAPOQA010000069.1, on the reverse strand, counting down.
TCAGTATCTAGCCGCTGAGAAACACGGCTTCATGCTCGTAAGTTTCGATTCGGATTTTGATCGAACAGAACGTGGAAGAAAGACTCCTAAGCAAATCATCACAGGATTCTAAACCAGGAGGAAAGAGAACTGTGCCAAGACCACCCCAAAAACGCATTCTTACCGGCATGCGCACCACCGGCGCCGCGCATCTCGGCCATTACGCCGGCGCGCTGCGCAACTGGGTCGACATGCAGGGCGAATATGAGTGTTACTTCCTGCTCGCTGACGTGCAAGCTTTTAGCACGCACTTCGACGATCCGCAGCGTATTGTCGAATCCGTCCACGAAATGGTGCTCGACTGGCTCGCCGTTGGGCTCGATCCCACCAGGCAGTCGAATATCTTCTTTGTCTTGCAGAGTCAGATTCAAGACCTGACTGAACTTACCACCTACTTTTCCATGCTCACGCCCATGGCATACGTAGAGCGCAACCCCACTATCAAGAGTGAGCGGGCGCAGTACGGCGAGCGCGCGGGAAATCTCGGCTTCTACAACTATCCGGTCTCGCAAGCCGCCGACGTACTGCTCTTCACGCCGCCGCCACCCCATACCGACGGGGATGAACTCTGCGTGCCGGTGGGCGAAGACCAATTGCCGCTGCTCGAACTCACCAACGACATCGCGGGGTGGTTCAACCGCACCTACGACCGGGTCTTCTTGGAGTGCACGCACCGCCTGAGCGAGGTGCCGCGCCTCATGGGCACCGACGGCCAGGCCAAGATGAGCAAGAGCTTGGGCAACGTGATTCTGCTCAGCGACAATACGGAGACCGTGCAGAAGAAGGTCATGAGCATGTATACCGACCCCACGCGGCTGCGGGCCACTGACCCCGGCCACGTGGAAGGCAACCCGGTCTTCATGTACCACGATGCTTTCAATCCGGACGTTGCCGAAGTAGACGAACTCAAAGACCGTTATCGCAAGGGCCGCGTCGGCGACGTGGAAGTAAAACGCAAGCTCGTTGCGGCACTCAACGCGATGCTTGATCCCATTCGAGAACGCCGCAAGGCCTTTGCAAATGACCCCGAAATCGTTCAAGAGGTGCTGCAGGGCGGCATCGCGCAGACACGCGCCGTGGGCGGGGAGACTATGGAGCACGTCCGCGCCGCCATGTATATAGACTACGCAAATCTGCTGGCTACACAGACCGTGACCAGTTAGACGCGGCAAATCGAGAACCGGCAAGCACGCAATGCCCCGACGCGCCTCGTGCGCTCGACGGCACGAAACAATAGGAGCGATCAAGTGGCAACATCACCACCACTCACCGTGCGGGGACAGTTTGGCCCCTATGGGGGCCGTTACGTTCCCGAAACCGTAATACCGGCCTTGGAAGAATTGGAGGAAGCCTACGCTGACATACATGACGACGCTGATTTCCAGCAGGAACTCAATGCCTTGCTGGACCGCTACGTCGGACGCCCCACGCCGATCTACCATGCCGCCCGCCTGACCGCGGAAATCGGCGGCGCGCAGATATACCTCAAGCGCGAGGACCTGGCGCACACGGGCGCCCACAAGATCAACAATGCTCTCGGCCAAGCGCTCCTCGCCAAGCGCATCGGGCGGACCCGCATTATCGCCGAGACCGGCGCCGGACAGCATGGCGTCGCCACGGCCGCCGCGTGCGCCATGCTCGGACTCGAGTGCATCGTCTACATGGGCGAGGTTGACGTGCACCGCCAAACGCTCAACGTCTTCCGCATGAAACTGCTCGGCGCGACCGTCGTGCCGGTCATGTCCGGCAGCCGCACGCTCAAGGACGCTATCAACGAGACCATTCGTGACTGGGTGACCAACGTGGAGACCACCCACTACATCATCGGCTCCGTGGTGGGTCCGCATCCATATCCCACGATCGTGCGCGACCTGCAGAGCGTCATCGGCAGCGAAGCGCGGGAACAGTGCTTGCAACAGTTTGGGCGCTTGCCTGACGTCGTGGTAGCGTGCGTGGGCGGCGGCAGCAACGCCATAGGCATCTTTCATTCCTTTATGGATGATACCGACGTGCGTTTGGTTGGTGTGGAAGCCGCCGGGCACGGCATCGAAAGCGGCGAGCACGCCGCCACGCTTGTGGCCGGCACGCCCGGCACGCTCCACGGCGCCAAGAGCTACCTGCTGCAGGACGACGAGGGCCAGATCTACGAACCCCATAGCATCTCCGCCGGTCTGGATTACCCCGGGGTCGGCCCCGAGCACAGCTACTTGAAAGACCTGGGGCGCGCGGAGTACGTCGGTGTGACGGACGAGCAGGCGCTGGAGGGCTTTCAGCACCTCTGCCGGGCCGAAGGCATCATTCCCGCGTTGGAACCTGCGCATGCCATGTACCACGCCGCGCAAATGGCGAGTGAACTGCCCACGGACAACATAGTCTTGGTCAATCTCTCCGGCCGCGGGGACAAAGACATGACCATCGTCGCCGAAGGACTGGGGGTGGCGCTGTGAGTCGCATTAGTGCAGCGTTCGCCCAAGCGAAGGCAGAGAATCGAGCCGCGCTCATCACCTACGCTACCGTCGGGTATCCCACACCTTCCCATTCTGCGGACGTCGTGCGCGCACTGCTTGCCGGTGGCTCGGACATCGTCGAGCTCGGCATTCCCTTCTCCGACCCCCTTGCCGACGGAGCAACAATCCAACACGCATCGCAAGTCGCTCTCGAACAGGGCACCACGCTTCGCATGTCGCTTGACCTCGTACGCGAGCTGCGGGCGGAAGGAGTCACAACCCCCCTTGTCTTCATGGGGTACAACAACCCCTTCCTCCATTTCGGTTTGGAGCGCGTTGTGGACGCAGCCGCCGAGATCGGTCTCGACGGCTTCATCGTACCGGACTTGCCGCCGGAAGAGGGACAGGAGTTTGGGGGCCTTGCCCAGGCGCATGGACTCGACCTCATCCCGCTGCTGGCACCTACGAGTACGGAATCCCGCATCGCGGCCAACGTCAACGCCGGCAGTGGCTTCGTCTACTGCGTATCGCTCACCGGCGTCACCGGTGCCCGCGAGCAACTCTCCGCCACGCTGCCAGACTTTCTCGGCCGCGTGCGCCAGCACACCGACCTGCCCCTGGCCGTGGGCTTTGGGGTGTCGCGGCCCGAGCACGTTGCCACGATAGCGCAGATCGCCGAGGGTGTGGTGAGCGCGAGCGCCCTGATAAATGTGCTGGACGAGACCCCCGCAAATCGACGTTTTGCGGCCCTGACGGAACTCGTAAGCGCCATGCGCGAGGCTACTGCCCACACACACTAACCGTAAAGGGGCACGCATGGGCGTGCAATTGTCTCGTGTTGTGCCCTGGGGTCGCTCGCTGGCTGAGTATGTGGGCATGTTTGCACTTAGCCAGCAAGACCTGGGGAAGCGCATCCTGGGCTGCGCGGACGGCCCCGCAAGCTTCAACGCGGAGATGACAGCGCGCGGCCATCAGGTCGTGTCCTGCGATCCCATCTATGTCTTTAGCGCTCAGGATCTTCGGCTGGGCTTCGACGAAACGTACGCGATGATGATGGCCCAGATGCCTGCGAAGCGCGACAATTTCGTATGGGATACCATACCGTCTATCGAGGCGCTCGGCGCAATGCGGCAGACCGCCATGGGAGTTTTCATCCGCGATTTTGGGTGCAGCCAGCGAGGCAACCGCTATGTCGCCTCTGCGCTCCCCCGCCTCGCCTTTGCCGACAAGGCCTTCGATCTTGCGCTCTGTTCCAATTTTCTCTTTCTGTACTCCGAGCACTTGAGTGGAGCCTTTCATGTTGCGGCCCTGCGCGAATTCTGCCGCGTCGCAACTGAAGTCCGCGTCTTTCCTCTACTCGATCTGGATGGCCGGGTCTCGCCCCACCTCGCTCTGGCGCTCAATGCCCTCCGCCACGAAGGTTTCTTTGCTACGGTGCGGACGGTGCCGTACGAGTTTCTCAAAGGCGCTAACGAGATGCTCGCAATCACACGGACAAGTGAATAGCATAGATTTGCAACCTGTGCCCGCCGGGCGGCCTGTTACCATCCACAAGGATTAGGTATCTTAGATTGCATACCACAGAAGATCACTGCTACGCTGCTAAACTCTTGAGCGGTAGTCTTCAGTAGATCGATTGAGAAGAAAAAACATAGGCCCTGCCTAGGGAGATGCAAGATCAACCATGCTGCACGTCGCGTGTTCGACGCTTTGCTTCACACAGTTGCCGCTTGATGAAGCGCTAAGGCGCATTGCACAATTAGGCTTTCGTTATGTCGATTTGGGTGTGCAGGCCTGGGCGCACGTGAGCGCATCGGATCTGGTGCATTCCGGTGAAAGTTTTGGCGACACGCTGCAGCGGGGATTGGAGCAAGCCGGCGTGGCGCTCAGCGCGATGAATGTGGGTCTCGAGCGGGCTGCCAGCGTCTCGTTGGAAGAACAGACTGCAGCCGTTGCTGCGCTCGCCGCCTCCCACGATCTCCCAGCAATCTGCATCAATGCGCCTGCAAACGGCACGCCTTTGGGAACAGCGATAGAAGAATTGCGACTACTTGCCGCTCTCGCCGATCGCTACGGCGTCACGCTCTGTCTCGAGACGCACATCGGTTGCCTCACCGAACTACCGGCCGTAGCGGTGCGGCTGGGCGAGTCGGCGCCGAATCTCGGCCTCGCCCTCGACCCCTCGCATTTCTACGCCGGCCCGTGGCAGGGCCGCGACTTCTCAGCTACGTTTCCCCATACACGCATCGTCCACCTTCGCGACGCGGGCACATCTCCTGACAGAATCCTTGTGCCGCCCGGCGAGGGATGCGTGGACTTTTCCGCACTTCTCCGCGGGCTGGTGCAGGTCGGTTACTCGGGACCTCTTGCCGTGGAATACATCGATACCCGGGTCGGGCTTGACGCTTACGCCAAGCATGTTAGCCACGTGAAGACGATGGCCGCCTTGGCAGAGAGACTGCTTGCAGGACTTGAGGTTTCAATCGATTAGCCATTGTCCTACGTGGCGGCGCAATGACTCTCGTCCACGCAACTGCTATACTCCTATCAACTTGGCATTCAAAGACCGAAGATGAGAAACAGATTGTTGCCAAAGAATTCTCCAAGGCTGATTTCGGAAGTACAGCAATCCGGCTTCGGCGCTAAGAGGCCTTTGCAACTAACCAGCGCCAAGCCGGCACGATGATCACCACACGTATTCTCAAACGCTTCGCCGCTCTCCCGCAGAGCTAGCTATTAGAACAGGTGTCTATGGCAGCCACCGCGACCGCCGCCGCGCCCGAACGTCCCAAGCTCCTCGCAGTCGGAAGTTGGGTGCTCTACGACCTTGCCAACACGATATTCTCCTTTAATATCGTTTCGCTCTATTTCTCACTGTGGATCGTCAACGACATGGGCGGGAAGGACAGCGATTACGCACTCGCCAATAGCTTCTCCATGTTCGTTGTCTTCCTGGTGGCACCGTTCTTGGGCGCGCTCTCGGACCAGACGCCTCGCAGGATGCCGTTTCTCATTGCGACGACGCTTGTGTGTTGCCTTGCGACGTTCCTGCTGGGCATCACGGGCATATTCATTGCGCTCCTGATATTCATCGTTGCCAACGTCTTCTATCAATCCGGACTAATCTTCTACGACGCGCTGCTCCCGGTCGTTAGCACGCCGGAGAACCGGGGGCGCGTGGGCGGCATTGGTGTCGGTATAGGCTACATGGGGTCGTTCATCGGCATTATCATGGGCCTCATCGTCTTGGAGAACAATCCCGACGCAAAACCGCTCGTTTTCAAGTTGACTGCGGTACTCTTCCTGATATTTGCCGTGCCCTGCTTTCTTTGGGTGCGTGAGCAGCCACGAGTCGGCAGCGTCATACTGGGGAAACAGGCTGCCGGTCGCGCGCTCAAAGATCTCCGCCAGACGCTCGCCCGCTTGGGTGAACTACCGAACCTGCGACGTTTTCTCATTGGTCGCGTCTTCTATACTGACGCCGCGAATACCTTCATCATTTTCATGGGTATCTACTTGACCAATGAGGTGGGCTTTAGCGAGTCAGAGGTGCAGATAGCCTTGCTGCTAGGCATCCTCGGGGCCACTTTGGGCGGGTTGTCGTGGGGCTTTGTCGTAGATTGGATTGGCCCAAAGCCGTCCTTGCTGATGGTGATCGGGCTGTGGTCTTTCGTCATCACCCTGACATTCTCCATACCTCTCTTCAGCCTCGCCCCAGTCTTATTCTGGGCAATTGCGCCGCTCGGGGGATATGCGCTCGGTTCCACGTGGGCCGCCGACCGGCCCCTGATGCTGCGTCTCGCCCCAGCAGAGCACATCGGCCAGTTTTACGGCCTCTATGCCATGGTGGGACGCTTTGCCGCCATTATCGGCCCGCTCATCTGGGCATTAATCGTCAACGGTCTGGATTGGGGCCGCCCAGTGGCGGTTGCAGCTTTCCTACCCATGATGGCGATTGCCGCTTGGTTCATCTTCCGTGTGGACGACACGACGGAACAGACTGCTCCCACAGACAAGACTCCGCAAGCCGTCTAAAGAAGATGTGCGAGAAGCTCTTAACCACACCATCCGTTCGCCCTGAGCCTGTCGAAGGGTGAGCGGACGTCCTTTTCACACACCCTCTAAGCCATTCTCACCACTAATGGATCGGCCCGGCCGCAGCGGGCGTATGCGCGCGCTCCCTCAACCAACGCTTGCCGTCCGCGCGGCTGCGCGGCCACACCGACTGCTCTGATCACCGGCCTTAATCTCACGACAACCTTCCTTTCATGTTGCTCTAATCTTCCTCGGAGATACTGGATATGAGAAGAAAGTGAAGCAGATGAAAGGAAGGCAATATATGCCCCTCCGTCGCCTCGAGCGCGAGTTAGCAGACAGGCCGGATACGCAGTTTCAAGATCTGCGCGGGTTGCGCGTCTACGACCGGTGCAACCGCGTAATGGGCAAAGTGCGCGCCGTTGTCGTAGACACGGAGACCAACGAGACGGTCTACGCTGAAATCGCGTCTCCTAGCATTCTGGGGTTGGGGAACCGGCGCCAGCTTGTACGCCGTGACCGGCTGCACCACAACGCGCGCGGCCTACGTCTCACGCGGCCTACGTCTCAAAGGTAGGCGTTGAAGAAGTCGAAGGCTTTGGCACCGCTGAACTCGTGCCCGCCGTCGAATTCGTCGAGCCAGAGGCTTTCCGATACCTGCGCCGCCGCGTAGATGGTTTCCAAGTGTGCATACGCCTCACGCGCGGCCGCAATCGGAAAGCCTCCGTCTTGTATGCCGGACTCGATGAGGAGCGCCCGCGGCGCTACTAAGCCGCAAACATCGGCCACTTCCGCGTACTTGAGGATGCCGGGTACGAACTGCGATCCGCAGAAGTTGCCCTGGGTGAGCGCATACTGCTTGAAGGTCGTCAAATAGCACACCACGTCAGCCGCTTTCACCCGCTCATCCACTGCCGCAAGGTACATTGCGCGTGTGCCGCCAAACGAGAGGCCGATGCAACCAAGCCGGTCCGCGTCTACTTCCGGGCGGCTCGCCAAGTAGTCAAGTCCCCGCATGTCGTCCCAGGTGTTGAGCGCCATCAGGTTCATGCCGAAGAGGAAGGTCTTGATGCCGTTCACGTTGCAGCCGTCGCGGTTGCCGTAGCGCCGGAAGTCTTCACTGCGCTCGCCAAAGCCCCGCGCGTCGGGGCACAGGGTCACAAAACCGCGCCTGGCAAGCTGCAGGCCGTAGTCATAGTTAGCGCGTTCGATCGCGCGGGCCCTATCTTCCTCACCGTAGTCCACATGCGCCACGTTATCCTTGCCGTATATTCCGTGTCCGTGTAAGCAGATGATGCCGGGAGCCGGCTGCGCGACATCCTCCGGAATCAAGAGCCACGCCGGAACCTGGACGTCTTCGGCAGTAGTGTACACCACTTTCTCGTAATGGACGCCAAACTGCTCCCGATGCTCGACGACGCGTGCCTCCAGCGGTACCTGCTCCGGAAACGGCTCCATGAGGTCAAGCAGCCGCGCCCGCAATTGCTGCTGCCACACGTACCACTCCTCACGACTCTCGCCGGCAAAGTGCAGCAGCGGGGGGTGTTTCTCGTAGTGCGCCATGATGTACGTATCGAAATCGAATGCTTCACTCACGAGCGTGTTCTCCTTTTCAAACCGATAGAGCTATGCGCCAAGCTCAATGATTCTACACGTTTGCTTGAAAATCAAGCCACATCCGCGCAATTGCCATACATTATAGGGAAATGACGCAGGTTGCAAACCTGCGTCTGCGTTCTCCTGCTGGGACGTTACACTTCCCCCTCACCCCGGCCCTCTCCCCAGGGAGAGGGAGCAATACCCGCCTCTGCGCAATGAAAAATGCCGGCGGCGCCACAGAGCCGTTAGGTTACCTGTGCTAATTCCACAATGGTGAATGGCACCTCGCGGGGATTCTCCGGTCCAACGTAGATGGCATCCGTTGGGCAATAGATCTCGCACAACAAGCAAGACTGGCAGTCATCTTGGTACCTGATATAGGCTTTCTTCTTATCATCCATACGCAGAACGTCTAACGGGCAGACTTTTACGCAAAGGGTGCAGCCGATACAGAGGTCTTCGTACACTTTTTCAATTGCCACTACTAGAGATCTCCACTACGTACAGTATTGGGCCGCGAAGCGACCTGAGCCGCGTGCCCAGACCCCACATTCCACCAAGCATCTGGGTTCGATTAGCATTGTCTTGCCGATAGTACGCCTAATCCCCCTCCAACAAGCCGTAGCGCGGGGGCTTGTCCCCCGCTTCTTGGCGAGATAGGCCCACACCATCTTGGCAAGGCACATAGCCTGTTATCCAAAATACATTAATCAGCATTCTCAAACCACATGGCGCCTTGTGCGGTGTCACACCGGTTGACAAACCGTCCTGGAGGCGCTGTGGGCGCATAAAAAACTACACCGCCGCCGCTGGTTCAAGAATTCCCAACCTCTCTAGCCGGTCTCGAGGTACGGGAGTGTAGCGAAAGATCGGCTCACTACTCGCATTCGGCTCCGCGATTATCCACCGTAACCAGCCACTATCGTCTCGCTGAGGATAGTCTTCACGGTAGTGCCACCCCCGGCTCTCCGTCCGCTTGAGCGCTGCCTCGTACATGAGCGCCGTTGTCAGGGCGGTTGCCTCGACCTCATAGCACTTGACGAGTTCGTGGAAGTCCGGCGCGAAGAGGCGTGGCACGGCCTCCCGCTGCAGAGTCCGCACGTGCGCAAGTGCCCGTTGCATGCGCTCTCCTTCACGGAAGATATTTACTTCCGTTGGCATGGCCTGGGTCTGCAGGTGACCGTAAACAACATCGGGGAGCAGGCCGTTCTCGCGCTCCATGGGTCGCTGCGCCTCCGCCAGGGCATCCTCCGCTTTCGCAGCAGAAATCTCATCCCCAGCAACGCCCTGTGCAAACTTCCCCGCGCCCTCACCCGCGGCAAAGCCGCTCGCGTTCGCCCAAGCGAGATTGAGAAACGTGATGCCGCTGGATGCGCCTACCACGTAGCCGCGTGTGGCCGCATCTCCCGCAACGTACAGACCGGGCACGCGAGTAGCCATTGAGGTATCAGTTATATGGATTCCCGCAGAGCCCGACACGGAACCGTTGAATCCCGGATGCCATTGCGTGCGCTCAGCAAAAAGGTCCTGCCCGCTACGACGGGCGAGTTCCGCGATGTGCTTGAAAGCGTGCAACCACATTTCTCGATCTGTGCCGGGAACTGCGGAGAGGTCAAGCTGAATCGGCCCGCGCCCAGCTCGAATTTCGGATGCCATACCGCGGGCGATGACGTGAATTGCCGGGGGAACCTTATCCGAATACTTGCCGAGAAACGGTTCACCCTCTCCATTCAAGTACTTGCCGCCTATGGCAGCGAGAATGCACTGTCCATGGCTATCAAAGCGAGTGTTGGTGGCAATGTAGCCGTTGGCATACTCCATATTCATTAGGGACGCGCCAGCGTCCCATGCGAGCTTATATGCCTCGCCACAGAGCATGTCGTGGCCGAAGTGCGTCCCTTTCCACGCACAGCCTCCCGCTGCCAGCACCACGGACTTTGCCTGAATCAGGCAGAGCCGCTCATCCTGCCGCCGGATGCCCACCGCGCCGACAACTCGACCGTCCTGGACGAGAAGCTTCACGATTGCGGCATGATCGAGGATTTTCGCCTGCTTGGTGCGCAAGACCTGCTTGCGCATGAGTTTCATCAACTCGACGCTGTCCAAGCCAAGCCGCCAGACCGTCTCGCGCGAACCTACGTAGATGAGGCGGCGGTGAAGGGATCCGTCTTCATGGCGGTCAAAAGGGGCACCCCAGCCATCTAATTCCGAAATTCGCTCGTAGTTGGCCTGCACCAACCATTCCACCCACGCCGGGTCTATGAGAAGCTCACTCTCGCGGCAATGTTCACGCACAAAGTCTGCGGGATCGTCATCCGGCGTTAGGTAGAGCACCACGCCACCCGCGAAGACGCTACAGCCGGACCCTCCCACGAATCCCTTGTCCACTACCAACGCCCGGCTGCCCTGCCGCGTGGCCGCAATCGCAGCCCAGCAACCCGCCAGCCCGCCGCCGATTACGAGGACATCGGTGGTGTGAACATCATAAGGCACTTCCATGACGACCCTCACCCTAGCCCTCTCCCAGAGGGAGAGGGGACAATCTCAGAGCTTAGTTACTTGCCGGAACCATCCGGAAACGGCAAATCGCGACCGGACTTGATTGCAATTCGCTTGCCAGAGCCAGCGAATTCTTCATTGACTACCTGTAGCGCGGGGGCTTGTCCCCCGCTCTTTAGCGCAACAATCAAGCACCATCTCGGACAATGCGTTTAGCGCTCCTCCTGGTCCCAAGAGACGTGCACGCGGAGCGAGCGGATGAGCTGGTCCAACGCATAGCCGATAACGCCAATAATGAGAATGACGGCCATGAGTTCACCGTAGTTGAAGCGGTCGCGTGTATCCAGAATGTAGTAGCCCAGGCCATCGGAAACACCCAACATCTCCGCGGGCACCAAGACGACCCACGCAAGACCCACTGCTAACCGGAGACCCGTTAGCATGTCCGGGACAATCGCAGGCAGGATGACCATGCGCACAAGCTTCCACTCGTTGGCGCCCAGGGTGCGCGCTGCCCGAATCCAACGCTGGTCCAGACTGCTCACACCATGAGCCGTATTGATGATCATCGGCCACACCGCGGCAATTGCAATCAAGAAGATGACGGGATTGCTCCCTACACCAAACGCGATGATCGCAATCGGCATCCAAGACAACGGCGAAATCATGCGGATGAACTGGAAAGCGAGCGAAGATGCGCGTTCGGCAGTCCGGTAATGGCCGATGATGACGCCAATCGGCACCCCAATTGCAACCGCTAGGGCCAATCCCAACCCAATGCGCTCTAAGCTTGCAACGATGTGGGAGTAAATGACACCGCTGACAAAGAAGCCCACGAGCTCGCGAAAGGCGTTGCGAGGTTGGAACGCCATCACGATGCCGGAGTCAGTCAGCAGACCGCCCGTAAGCACCTGCCAGAAGAGCAGGATGACGAGGAAGCCTATGACTGGTAGGCCTATGCTGCGTACTTGCACCCACCAACGGCTCGCGGCCGGCTCCGAAACGCTCCTCGCCGTCGCTGAGCCGGAGCGCTTATCGTCGCAAGCGGGTTCGGCCAGCCGTCCTTCCGTGCGCATGGCCTCACTCAATGCCGATGATCTCCTTGCGCTCGAACGCTTGCTCTTCCGCAACGTTGAACGCGGCAGGGCCGCCAGCGGCGTTATAGGCTTCTCTAACCAACGTATACTCTACCAAATCCTCCGCCGCGTGATCGCCTGAGAGATCGCCCAAGAAACTAGTGTCGCCTTCCACCTTCGTCTGCTTGATTTGATTCACGAGCTCTATGGTATAGGTCGGATACGGCCACGGCTGGAAGCCAATCCGTGACGCGCCCCACTCCGGATGGTGAATGGCATTCGTGCCCTGCGGGCCATAGGTCTCTAAATCGTACTTGCTCATGGCACGTTCGATTACATTGGCGGCCTGCGGCAGGAGTCCACTGCCGTCCTTCGACAGAAGCTGCGCCGTACCGGGAATGTCCTTGAGCGCCCCAAGCTGAGCTTTGGCAATGCTGTTCAGCACACGCTGCGCCCACTCTGGGTTCTCATCGATGTATTTCTCGCTCAGCACCGCCACGCAGCACGCATGGTCCTTCCAAATGTCACCCGTAAACCGGATAATCTTCCCGTTTGCGAGCAACTCACCGGCAGCGTTGAATGGCTCCGCCACGATATAGCCGTCTATCGATCGGTTACCAAGTGCAGTCGGCATGTCCGGCGGCGCCATCACGAAGAGATTCACCTGATTGCTGGCGAGCTCTCGATTGCGGTCTTGAATGACGGCCTCTAGGTTGTGGTGGCGCAGTGCCATCTGCAAGACGACATTGTGGATCGAATACCAGAACGGCACGGCAATTTGCTTGCCACCCAAGTCCTTGATGCTATCAATACCGCCCTCTTGATGCACGGTCAGCGCCGAGCCATTGATGTGGTCCCAAGCAACCACTTTGACGGGAAAGCCTATGCCGTAGCGCATCCATACCGTCATCGGCATCAGAAAGTGCGCCACATTCACCTGGTCCGCCATGAACGCTTCGGCAAGCTGCGACCAGCCGCGGAAGAGCGCGGGTTTTTCAGCATTCAAGCCCTCATTGGCAAAGTAGTCGCCAGCATATCCAAGCGTGAGCGGCGTGGAGTCCGTAATCGGCAAGTAGCCAATTTTCACGGGTATGTCCGCGACCTTTGAGGGGCTCACCGGCCCGCCACTCGCGCTTTCTTCTTCGTCACCGCCGCAGGCGCCGAGCAGCGGACTGGCAACAGCGCCGAGAGCCACTGCGCCAAGCGTTTTCAGAAACTGCGCCCGCGTAATCTGCATTGACACTTTCAGTTCTCCCTTAGAGTGGGTCTATTTCTACTGTTCTGCAAGATAACCTCGTACTTGGGATCGCTCCGGTAGCCGCGAGCAGTGAACTCGCAACCCCCAAGAGCAGGACTTCATTGCGTCGCCTGCTCCCCAACGGACGTGCCCCCCGGTGCATGACCGCAATAGTAGACTTACAACAGAGTTCCTGGACAACTCCCTGATAGAGCTTGCGAGTAGGCTGAGGTACGTACGGCATTATTTGAAAGTCCCTAGATGTGATAGTACTGTTCGCGGGTGTGCGCGAGATTGAACTCGGTAAAGACTTCCTCACGCAAGCGCACGAGCTGCGGGTCAACACGATCGCGCGGGTGAGCAATGGGCACCGGGATGATCCGCCGCAACTCGCCGGGATGCGCGGACATGATTGCCACACGATCGCCAACATATAACGCTTCGTCAATGTCATGCGTCACGAAAACCGTGGTGACGCGTTGCGCCTTTACGATGCGCACGATTTCCTCTTGCATTTCCATGCGCGTGAAAGCGTCGAGCGCGCCGAAGGGCTCATCCATAAGTAAGATCTCCACCTGATTGGCGAGCGCGCGCGCCAATGCGACGCGCTGCGCCATGCCACCGGAGAGCTGCGCCGGCCGCGCCCGTTCGAATCCCTGCAAGCGGGTGAGTGCCACGAGGTCCGCAACAATCGTCTGCTTGTCGCCCTTGAACCTGCGCGCGTCGAGACCGAAACGGATGTTCTCCTCAACCGTCAACCAAGGAAAGAGCGCATAGTCTTGAAAGACCATGCCTCGTGTGTAATGTGGGCCTGCTACCGGTTCGCCCGCTACAGTGACGCTCCCGTGGGAAAGCTGATCTAGTCCCGCAACAATGTTAAGGAGCGTCGACTTGCCACACCCGCTCGGCCCCAACACACAGAGCAACTCGCCCTCATGCACAGAGAGGCTCACGTCCTGGAATGCCACCGTGTCGCCGTGCCGCGAGCCAAACACTTTTGAGGCTCCCTCGAGCACGATCCGTGCTTCTGGGGAGGAAACGTCGCCCACGTCTTGCGCTACTAATCTCGCCACGAAAAAGCCCCGCTCTCGCTGCAACAACCACGAATGTATACGTGCAATCTAAACTTTACTAAGTAACTTTATTTAGATAATATATTAACTAAGTAGCATAGTGCGAAACCGATGTCAAACTACACCGGTTCGTATAGAATGTATGCGGTAGCGTTTCACTTTCCGGAGGCTCTCGATGGCGCAGCAAATTGATAGCGACATTCCCTTTGGCACAGTCGACAGTGCGGAAGCCAAACAGATGATCGATAGCGGCGACTACCAGGTAATCGACGTGCGCATGCCCAACCAGTTCGCCAAAGCGCACATTCCTGATTCCACCTTGGCGCCGTTGCCCGAACTCCTGCAAAAGCCGTGGGAGTTCCTTGCCGAAGACAAGATCATCTTCGTCTGCGAAGTCGGCCAGAGTAGCCAGGTTGCTTGCGAGATCGCCGCCGCCATGGGTTTGGAGGACCTCTACAACCTTGGACCCGGCATCGTTGGCTGGCAGCAAGACGGCTATCCGCTCGAGGAAGGCCTCCCTCAAGGGGGTTGAGCCTCTGTTGTAATTCCTCTGCTTGGGGTGGCAATTCCCATTTGAGAAGTGGGTAGGCCCACAGCAAGTCTGCCATCTACAAAAGTCTTTCTGTTGACGATTCGCTGGCTTGGATATATATTATATATATATGAGGGGAGGTGCACCCGTGGGCAGAAACTCGCACATATCCAAATGGGGTACCAGTCTAGCCATTCGCATTCCTAAGGCAATTGCGCAACAGTGGGGCGTTCGAGAGGGATCTGCAATCGAGATCATCTCGCGTGGCGATCACGTTGTCCTGCGCAAGGAGACCTATAACCTTGCCGACATGCTGGATCAGGTGACGGACGACAATCTCCACTCCGAACAGGATACCGGCCCGATCCAAGGCAATGAGGAATGGTAGGTGCTGACTATGTTCCTGCCAGAGGGGAGATTGTCTGGCTGCGCTTCACTCCTCAATCCGGGCGCGAACAGGCCGGTCACCGTCCCGCCCTGGTTTTGAGTCCTTTGGCCTACAACGAGAAGACCGGCCTAGGGTTATTTTGCCCAATTACGTCTACAGTCAAGGGCTACCCCTTTGAGGTCATGCTTCCTCCTACCGGCGAAATCACCGGTGTCGTGCTCGCCGACCAGGTCAAGAGCCTCGACTGGCGGGTAATACGCGCTCAATTTGCCTGCCAGGCTTCTCCACAAGTCGTTAGCGAGGTCCTAGGCAAGATCAACGCGCTCTTACAGTGATGAACCCTGCAGGTTCATGATCCAGCAAATCCCCCTCGCGGTCATTCTCGGCAGTGGCGCGGCATTGACGTCGCTGGCGCTGCTCATGTTCTGGTGGCTGGCCGGACGTACCGTCTCGGCAGAAACCGCAGTCCACGCGGGGCCGGTATTTCTCCGCCGCATAGCCCGCAACGCGCTCGTACCGTTGCTGGCCATGGTCATTGCGCGCGGCCTTATGTGGGTATTCGCCGCGTACTACCTCCGTGTGCTTGGTCTGGAAAACTACGGCTACTATGCCCATGCCGTCAACCTGATCGGCTTTTTCGGCCCGCTCACAGACTTCGGCTTGGGCGTGCTGCTGACGCGGGAAGTAAGCCGCCGCCCCGATGCTGCCTCGGCATATGTTGTGGTTGTGCAGCGCATCCGTTTGTTGCTCTCAATTGCCGCTATCCCTGTCGTGATCCTCATCATGGCGGGCATCTGGTATGTGGACATCGCGCCGGCAAACACCATCCTGACGGCGGGTCTCCTCGCGGTAGCGCTCATCCCGGCAAACGCCGCCGGTACGGCCAGTTCCCTCTTTGCCGCCCGCGAGCGCATGGACTACACAGCGCTCGTGCAGATCGCTACGGTACTCTTCACGGTGGGCTTGGGCATAGTGGCAATCGCTCTCGGTTGGGGTTACGTGGGACTAGCCGTAACAGCGCTCATCGCCAACGTCGTCACCGCTTTCGTGCTGCTCCGGGCGCTCCCTCACGAAGGCACCTCCCGCGCGCCCTGGGACGGGCAACTGGCGCGCACGCTCATGCTGGCGTCCGTGCCGCTGATGCTCAATGCGTTGCTCAACATCGTTTTCTTCCGCATCGACATACAGGTGTTGACGATGACACGGGATATTACGGAAGTTGGGTACTACGGAGCGGCGTATAAGTATGTTGAAGCCTTTGCCCTGCTGCCCTCGGCGCTCGTGTTTGCGCTCTTCCCGGCGCTCTCACGGATCGCCCCCACCGACCGTGCTGCTCTCCAGAGTATCTTTACCAAGGCGTTGCAATTCATGCTCGTCCTCGCCGTCGGCAGCACAGTCTGCTTTAGCTGGTACGCCACTTCCTTTATCTGGGTGATCGGCGGCGACAAGTTCCTGCCCCATGGGGCCACCGCCCTTGCCATACTCATCTGGTTCCTTCCGCTGAGTTATGTCAATGCAATCACACAGTACGTCCTCATTGCCCTTGACCAACAGAAATGGATCGCTATCGCCTTTGCGCTCGCCACCGCATTCAACCTGGTAACAAACATCATCTTCGTGCCGCAGTACGGTTACGCGGCCGCGGCGGTGACGACGGTGCTCTCCGAGCTGGTACTCCTGGCGCCCTTTTTCGTCATCGCGCGCCGCAGGGAGATCATAATCCCAATTCTCAGCACTGGATGGCGACCGTTGCTGGCCGGCGTTGGCATGTTTGCTGTTGCGTGGTTCACGAGTTCTCTCCCTGCACTGCCGAGCATGGCGTTAGCGGGATTCGTTTATCTTGGCCTGGTAATCGCTCTCGGGGCCCTGCCGCGCGAAGACATCGCACGCTTCTGGAGTGCCCTGCGTGGCGCGCGAACTTAGAAGAGTCTCGTTCTTACCGACGGCGCAGCGTGTAGGGGCGGTTCGCGAACCGCCCTTAACTGCCGCAAGGGCATCCACCGCAGCTCTTACCCACGGCGCACCGAGTAGAGGCCGCGTACCAACCTTACCTGCCGCAAGAGCATCCACCGCAGCGCGGGGACTTGCCCCCCGCATCAGAACGAGAAGTCCTAAAGGAATCTCCGCAGTCCTTCCCTACGTGAATGGAGAATAAGTATCTCGCTTCCTCCGGCTCTTACGCTCTTGCCCGGCTGTCGTGTCCCGCCTGTGATATGCTCGTAAGACGCGCCTCGCTGCATGTATAAGATGCCGTTCTCAGAAATAGAGCGCTCCCGACAGCTGGTCTGAATAGTCTTGTTCTTACCAACGGTGCAGCGTGTAGGGGCGGTTCGCGAACCGTCCCCACCTGTCACAAGAGCATCCACCGCAGTTCTTACCGACGGCGCACCGAGTAGAGGCGGTTCGCGAACCGCCCCTACCTGCCACAGAATATCCAGCGTAGCGCGGGGGCTTGTCCCCCGCCTGGTCGCACAAGAGTAAGGCACAACCTTGAGGTGTCTCTCAACCAGGTTCACGCAGGTTTCAATCCTGCGCTACCGGAGCAGAGCGGCGCTCAACGCGCGCTGTGTTTCTTGACCGCAGTGGAGGCACGGCCCTGGAGGAGAATCCATGACGTCCGAGAACGAGAGAGTCCTCGACCACCGCGCAGTCGGCGACCTCTGGGATGACAACGCCGAAGCCTGGACCACGCTCACCCGCCTCGGCTACGACAAGTACCGCGACCACATCAACACGCCGGCCTACATGGAGATGCTGCCTGACGTAGAGGGGCTGCAGGGGCTTGACGTCGGCTGCGGCGAGGGACACAACACCCGCTTGGTCGCACAACGCGGCGCGCATCTTACCGCCTTGGATATTTCCAGCCGCTTCGTGGACTATGCCCAGGAGCAAGAGACGGAAGAGCCATTAGATATCACCTATCTGCGCGCCAGCGCAGTGGATTTGCCTCTGGCCGACGCCGGCTTCGACTTTGTCATGGCCACCATGAGCATGATGGACGTGCCGGACCAGGACCGCGCTATCCGGGAAGTGGCGCGCGTCTTGAAGCCGGGCGGCTTCTTCCAGTTCTCGATTCTTCACCCTTGCTTCATGACACCCCGCTTCAAGTGGGTGCTCGATGAAGAGGGGCGACGCGTCGCTATGGAGTGCGGAGACTATTTCAAGACGGAGCAAGGCACCATCGAGGAGTGGATCTTCGGCTCGGCGCCTGACGAATTGAAGGAGCGTTACAAGAAATTCCGCATCCCGCGCTACTTCCACACCTTGAGCACATGGCTGAACATGCTAGCCACAGCCGGTCTCGTCATCGAAGAGAGCGCCGAGCCGTACGCCAGTGACGAGTCCATCGCAATCTATCCCAGCCTCGCCGCCACCCGCGTTATCGCCTGCTCCCTCCACCTCCGCTGCCGGAAACCATCACGGTAGAGGAAAGCGCAGCAGTCGCCAAGGCGCAAAGAAAGGGTAAGCTCTGCGTTTCGCAATGCATAGGACGCGCGCGCGCGGTGAAGACCTAGCCGCTTTCAAAGCTCGTCTTGGTGCGCTGGCGTGCACCGGGAGTGCACGCATACTCCTGCACCACTTCGCCATCCACGATGTGTTCCGCCACGATGCGGTCCACGGCAGTCTCGTCCACGCCGCCGTACCATGTGCCGTCGGGATGCACCACCATCATCGGACCGAGATCACAGGGATAAAGACAGCCGGTGCGGACCATCATCACGCGCTGCTTGCCTCGCAACCGGCATTCCCTGACCTTCGCCTCGAAATACTCCCACAGCGCCGGGGCATTCTCCAGCGTGCAGCGCGGTCCGCTGCAGAGGAGCACATGATGCCGATGGGAGGGTAAGTGATTCCAGGAGCGCCGCCGCTCCTCTATCGTGGGATCCTCACGCACATCCGTAAAGGAGCGAGCATCCATGACGGCAGCGCTAAAGGCGTCTGCCAGGTGGGCGCTATCGCCTAACGGCGGTGCGAGCGCGACCTCCACGTCAGCATCCGCATGTTCGCGCAGCCAGTCGCGCAGCGCGAGGGGCAGCCACCAGCGCAGCGTGCGATCCATGGGCACGAGACCCGGCACCACCAGGAGGCGGCGGGCCCCTGCGGCGAGACACTGTTCGAGCACGGCCGACAGCGCCGGCTTGCCCTGCTCCAAGAATGCGTAGCGCACAGCGCGAAAGCTACCGGCACGAGCTACAGATGCGACCAGCCGTTCCAATTCCTGGCGCGGGGGCGCGCCCGAGCCGCCGCGGCCCCCGATAAAAACCCTGTCAAACGGCACGCCCCTGGGCGCCCGTTTGGGGTCCGGGGGGAAGACGTGTTCCTCTTGTTCCCTGTGGCG